>JANQEZ010000302.1 GCA_028278115.1 Clostridia bacterium | reverse complement strand
CATAGTAGCTATGATATTTGGAAATTTACTATTATAAGTAACCTCTTTGAAATCTATATTAGAATTTGATAAATAGTCCTTTACAAAGGCTACAACTCCATCCATACTGCCTGTTGGATTTTCGCTCGGTATTTTTATAAAATCAGAAACAAGTTTTACAAGCTCATCTTGTCTTTCGTCTACTAACTTCCAATACTTATTTTTTAATTCCATAGTTATCTCCTTTATTTATATAAATGACATGATACAAGATGGTTATCACCAACTCGTTTTAATATCGGTTGTTCTTTTTTACATTTATCCATGCATTTATGGCATCTTGTGGATAAAGCACATCCAGCCGGTAGATTTAATGGGCTTGGGATATCTCCCTTTAAAACTACAGTCTCTTTCTTTTCGAATGGTGATTCTGGAGGTATAGCTGAAAAAAGTGCCTCGGTATATGGATGCTTAGGTGAATTATATATATCGTCAGAATTGCCTATTTCCACTATCTTACCTAGATACATAATAACTATCCTATCACTAATATATTTTACAACCCCTAAATCATGGGATATAAATATATAGGTTAGATTATACTTTTTCTGGAGCCCCTTCAGCATGTTTAGTACCTGAGCCTGTACGGAAACATCTAGGGCTGATACTGGCTCATCACATACAATTACCTTTGGATTAAGTGCTAATGCCCTTGCCACATTAATTCTTTGACGCTGTCCGCCTGAAAATTCGTGGGGATATCTAGTGGAATGCATTGCATCGAGTCCAACTTCAACCAAAAGCTCCTTTACTCTTTTGTTTCGTTCTTCTGATGATCCGATGTTATGAATTATCATAGGCTCCTTTATCAGATCTAATATTGTTTT
Organism: Clostridia bacterium; assembly: GCA_028278115.1. GTDB lineage: Bacteria > Bacillota > Clostridia > Peptostreptococcales > Caminicellaceae > JANQEZ01. The sequence goes on along the minus strand of JANQEZ010000302.1, from coordinate 934 downwards.
TCTTGGATCTAGAGACGAATAGGGATCTTGAAAAACCATTTGTATATCCTTACGCATAGCCCTTAGTTCCTTTTTATTGAGGTGTGTTATGTCATTTCCTTTATATATAATCTTACCCTCATTAGCTTTATTTAGTTGTATTATAGCCTTACCTAGAGTAGATTTTCCACACCCCGATTCACCAATTATTCCAAGTGTTTCACCTTCAAATACCTTAAAGGATACGTCGTTTACTGCCTTTAGCTTTGCAGGCTTTTCAAAAAGACGCTTACTTTTTATATCAAAGACCTTAGATAAGTTTTTTATTTCTAATATCTCTTTTCTCATAATTAAGCCTACCTTCTACATAATTTGCTTTCCTTAGTTTGAAAATGGCAAGCAACAAAATGTCCTTCTTCTATCTCTATAAGCTCCGGTGCTTTTTCATAACAAATATCCTTTGCATAGGGGCATCTATTGTGAAAGTTACAGGACCCCCCTGTCAACTTCAAATCAGGCGGTGAACCTTCTATTGTCGTTAGCTCCCTATTAGAATCTTGATTCAGCTTTGGCATAGAATCTAGCAGTCCCCAAGTATAGGGGTGATAGGATTTACTATATAGATTCTTTGTAGTGGTATATTCTACTGTTTTTCCAGCATACATAACCATAACAGTGTCACATACCTCCCACACTACTCCGAGGTTATGTGTTATGAGGAGTATAGCTGTATCTATTTTCTTTTGTAAATCCCTTAGCAGGTTTAATACCTGAGCTTGTACTGTAACATCAAGGGCGGTGGTAGGCTCATCGGCAATTATTAACTTTGGGTTGCATACAATTGCCATAGCAATCATAACCCTTTGTCTCATGCCTCCTGAAAATTCATGGGGATATGCCTCCATCCTATTTTCTGGCTCCGGTATACCAACCATCATAAGTGCCTCTATTGCTT
>JANQEZ010000299.1 GCA_028278115.1 Clostridia bacterium | reverse complement strand
AATAGTAGGCAATCTAAAATTTTAGATGAACCTACTATTTCTTTTTGCAAAATAAAAGAAATAGCAGTATAATATAAATATCCCCCGTAGGGGGATATTTCAGATTGAGGGGTGATTAGATGAAAGCGGAAAAGGGAGTAATTAATGTAAAGGAATTTCTATTTGATGGAAATAAAATTAAAACTGTACTGACACTGGCTATACCAGCGATGATAGAAAATACCCTACAGGTATTTATAGGGGTGGTTGACACGTATTTTGTCAGCAGGCTTGGAACAGAAGCCATAGCAGGGGTGGGTATTACTAATTTAATAATGAACATATATATAGCTTTTTTTATTGCAATAGGAGTAGGCACAACGGCAATAGTAGCAAGAAATATAGGAGCTGGAAACATAGAAGCCGCAAATCATTCACTGAAACAGTCCATAATAATGGCTTTGGGAATAGGTCTTATATCAGGATTAATAAATTTGATATTCTCCATAAGACTATTTTCACTCCTTGGTGCGGAACAAGGAGTGACAGATTATGCAACTCCATATTTTCTTATAGTGGCAGTTCCATCAGTGTTTTTGAGTGTAATGATGGTTCTATCAAGTGCCCTTAGGGGAAGTGGAGATACGAAAACACCTATGAAAGTAGGAATAATTGCCAATATTATTAATGCTGTACTTGATTATATCTTGATTTTTGGAATATTAGGCTTTAGCGGATTAGGTATAGTGGGAGCTGCCCTTGCAACAACCATATCTAGAATGGTTGGAGTAATCATATTGATTGTAAAAATTAATGAAAAAAAGGGTAAATTATCAATTAATATATTTGAAAAATGGGAAATAGATAAAAAAGCAATAAGGTCTATTACAAAGATTGGTTTACCAGCAGCCTTTGAAAAATTGATAATGAGGTCTGGACAATTGGTGTATAGCAGTATGATAATAACAATAGGTACCAAGGCTTATGCTGCCCATAATATAGCTGGTACCATTGAGAGTTTTTCATATTTGCCTGGCTTTGGATTTGCGATTGCCGCATCGACTTTGGTCGGGCAAAGGCTGGGAGCCCAAAAACCTGAAGAAGCCCAGGGATACGGGCTGTTATCCAATTTTATATCTACAATTTTTATGATAGTAGTCGGTGTTATCTTTTATATATCAGCACCATTTCTTGCAGGAATTTGTACCAAGGATGCCGAAGTATCTATTTTAGTGGTAAAGGTTCTAAGGATTATAGCACTCTTCCAACCATTCCTATCTATGACCTTCGTAATAACTTCAGCATTACAAGGAGCAGGGGATACAAAATTCCCTATGTATTCCACTTTGATAGGAATATGGGGAATCAGGGTCTTAGGAGTATATTTTTTAGGAATAGTATTAAATATGGGATTAGTTGGAGTATGGTTAGCATATGCCTTTGATATATCTATTAGAGGCACAATATTAATGACTAGATTTTTAAAGGGAAAGTGGAAGCTAATAAAAATATAGCCTTTGAAAAGGAGTTTTTATATGAGTGAACATAATCATCCCCAAAGAAAGCAGATTGTTAATAGAATGGCAAGAATAGTTGGTCATGCAAATGCTGTAAAGAGGATGTGCGAAGAAGGAAAGGATTGTACCGATATACTCATACAGATATCGGCAGTGAAATCAGCCCTTAATAATGTGGGAAAGCTTATTCTTGAAGACCATGTCAAACATTGTGTTACCGAAGCCGTTGAGAATGATGACAAAGAAGCATTAGAAAAGCTTAAAGAAGCGATTGACAAATTTGTTAAATAAATTGCTGATGAAAATTCAAATAATTATTTATTAGATAAAAAAATATGAAAAAAATGTTTATTAAAAGAAAATGATGGTATATATAAAATATAACATTTAAAAGATAAGACTCTCAAAAGCTTAGAGGAAGTACAAATTAATCTAAAGGAGATGATTCCACCAAAGGCTTAAAGTTATTTAAGGGATTGTTAAAAAAACTTAAGGAGATGATTCCACCAAAAACTTAAAGTTATAAGGAATTATTAAGATTAAAAGAAAAAGATACTTTTTAAAAAGGCAAATTTAAGTTGATATATAAAAACTACTCTAGTATTAGAGTAGTTTTTATCTGTAAGTTATGGGAAAATATATTTTTAGTCTTGTGGAATTTATATTTAGTAAATAAACTTTACTAACCTAAAGAAGGGGGAGTTGAAAATTTGAATAAAATAAAAGGAATAAAGAATGGTAAAATTATACTCAAAAATAAAATAGTTGAGAATAAGCTTCTTCTTTACAAAGGAAAAATCATAGACATAGTTGATAAAATAGAAAACCTTACGAATATAGAATGGATAGATGCTGGTGGAAACTATATATCTCCGGGTTTTATTGACATTCATATTCACGGCATTGGTGGCTATGATACCATGGATGGAAATATAGAATCTTTATCTGCTATTAGCAAAATCCTGAGCGAAAATGGCGTTACAGCATTTCTTCCCACCACTATGACAATGCATCAAGATAAAATACTAAATGCCATGAAAGCAATAAGAGAGTATATGAAAAATCAAAAAACTGGAGCTAGAGTAATAGGAGCTCATATGGAAGGCCCATTCATAAATCCGATTTATAAAGGTGCTCAGAATGAGAAATATATAATTCCCCCAAATATTAATATAATTAAAGAATATCTAGATGTAATAAAATTACTAACTATTGCTCCAGAAATGGACGAAGGATATAGATTAATTGAAGAATTAAAGCAGTATAAAGAAATAATCTTATCTATTGGACATTCAAATGCAACCTATGAAGAAGCAATGAATGCTATTAACTCAGGAATTAAAAGTGCAACTCATATCTTTAATGCAATGTCATCCTTTCAAAGCAGAAAGCCAGGCGTAGTAGGTGCTGTTTTTAAAAGTAATATATTCTGCGAGCTCATAGCAGACAAAATCCACGTTCATCCAGCTATTTTTAGCATTTTAGGAGATATAAAAGGAAGTGACCGATTGATTCTTATTACAGATGCAATGAGGGCTGCCTGTATGAAATGTGGCGAATATGAATTAGGTGGAAAAACCGTACATGTATCTGAGAATTCGGCTAGATTGAATGATGGAACCCTAGCAGGAAGTGTATTGAGAATGAATGATGCCATTAGAAATATGAGAGAGCATACAGATTACGAACTAGAGGAAATTATTAACATGGTAAGCCTAAATCCAGCTAATCTAATTGGGTATGGGAGTTCTAAGGGTAGTATTGAGATAGGGAAAGATGCAGATTTAACAATATTTAACAAAAACTTAGATATTTTAACAACAATTGTAGAGGGAGAGATGTGTTATTCAAGGAAAGCTTAAGAATTCAAAGGTTATAGAGGAAATGATGATGGAGCAATTTGAAATAGCTTAAGAAAATTAAAGAATTATATCCTTATTATAGAGGAACTTGGTAATATTTTAAAATTGATAATATCCCCCTTGAAATATAAAATATAAGAATAGAGAAATATTTAGTGAGATGTTCACATAAATTCCTATATATAGAAAAAAGGGGGAAATCTTTTGAAAAAAAGTAATAAATCCATATTTATATTTATTATATTAAGCTTTATTTCACTTTTGTTTATTATCTATACATCGGAATTATCAACCCAAACCGTTTTTATTGATGATGAAGGAGAAAGACTTATACTTAAAAAATCCGACTCCTTTATTGAATATGGCAGTAAAGACATGGTTTTTATTAGGGATGAAGAAAATACCATATATATTTCACTGGAAATTTTATCTAAGCACCTTAATGTAAAGACCTCATATGACCCCGATGATGAAATGGCAATAATCACAACATTAGATAAGGTTATAAGGTTTTATGGTAAAACCTCAAAGGTTAAGGTCAATAGTGAAGAAGTAGACTATATAAGTCCAATGCTTATGAATGCTGAAACCCCTTTAATACCAATAAGTCAAATTAAAGAAGATTTGAAAATTGAATACAGTATCTTAGAGGACAGTATTGTAGTTAGGAGCTTGTTTGATGGCCAAGTAGTTGGAGCTTCAAGGAGAGATAATGTGTTTCTAAAACAAGATAGGAATCCTTGGTCAAGGGTTATAGGAATATTAAATCATGGCGAAGTCATACAAATAATGGGTGAAGAAGATGGATGGATAAAGGTAATAACCCCTAATGGTGGAGAAGGTTTTTTAAAGAAAAGAAATCTTGAAAATATGAAGGCAGTTCAGGGGATTAAGTGGGAAACAAATTCCGCCCTCTGGCAGCCAGAGAGGGATAAGATATTCCTTGCATGGGAAAGCGTATATACCAAGAACCCCATCACCAGCAAAATAAAGAATATGAGTGGGCTCAATGTCATATCCCCAACCTGGATACACCTTGTAGGCTCCTCAGGAAAATTGAAAAATACAATAGGAAAAGATTATATTGCATGGGCTAAGAAAAGGGATTATAAGATATGGGCCCTATTTACAAATTCCTTTGATCCAAAACTGACGGACGAGTTCTTAAATAATTCAGCTGCAAGGGAAAGGGTTATAAATGAATTGCTAAGGCTTATAAAAGATAATGGAATGGACGGAATAAACATAGACTTTGAAAACGTATATCTAAAAAACAAAGAGCTTCTTGTTCAATTTGTAAGGGAGATGACACCTATCTTCCGTGAAAACGATTTAATTGTATCCATTGACGTAACAGTTATTGGTGGAAGTGATAATTGGTCAAGGTTCTTAGATAGAAAGGCTCTAGGAGAAGTAGTTGACTATATGGCTGTAATGACCTATGACGAGCACTGGGCATCAAGTCCTAAAAGCGGTTCTGTGGCTTCCCTTGGCTGGGTTGAAAGAGGAATCGAAAGGATACTTGAGGAAGTCCCGGCTGAAAAGCTTTTATTAGGAGTTCCATTCTATACTAGAGTATGGACAGAAACTCCATCTGAGAAGGACCCAAATAAAATGAATGTAAAATCTAAAGCCATATCAATGAAGGCTGCTGAGAAAATACTTCAAAAAGAAAATATTGTTAAATTATGGGATGAAGATGCGGGGCAATATTATGTCGTATACATTGAAGACAATAAAATCCATAAAATGTGGCATGAAAATGCCAAATCCATAAAATTAAAAACCGATTTAGTAAATAAATACAACCTTGCAGGGGTAGCCGCTTGGAGAAGGGGCTTTGAGACAGAAGACATATGGATAACTATAGATAATAATATTAATAGGAACTAATAATATAAAAGACCTTAATCAGAAGCCAATGATAAAGGTCTTTTATATATGAAAATTCAAATGCCTATATCCCAAATAAAACTATGAAATTAGGTAAAAATAATATAAAATATGATAAAATACCTTTAAAAGGAGAAAATATTATGCTGTTTAGATTGATTTTATTATTTACAATGACTCCAATTGTTGAGCTGTTATTACTGCTGGAGCTAGCTGAAGTGACAAGTGTATGGACGACGGTTGGAATAGTCCTAGTTACAGGAATAGTTGGAGCATATCTGGCAAAAGGACAAGGTAGATTGATTCTTTCTAAGATCAAAATGGAATTAAATGAAGGAAGAATGCCAGGAGATCAGTTAATTAATGGTTTATGCGTTTTAGTTGGAGGAGCCCTACTTCTAACTCCAGGGATTATAACCGACGTAGTAGGATTTACACTTGTCATACCTGGAACTAGAGAGCTTTTTAAGGGAATTGTCAAGAAATACCTTTCAAAGAGGCTTCAAGATGGGAAAATGGATATTCATTACAGAAAGTTTTAGAGTTATCTATATAATAAGAATCCTAATCAAATAGAAGTAGGAGGTATTGACATGATAAACAAAAAATACTTAGAGAAACTAATTGTATTAATGAATGAAGAAGGTATTGATGCAATGTTTATTGCACCTTCAGAGGACCTAGAGTTTTTAATAGAGTTTTCACCCCATATGGACGAGCGATTCCAAGGACTTTTTGTTACTAAAGACAATAGATTATTTTACATAGTTCCACAGCTCAATAGAGAGGAAATTCAAGGGGTACTTGGCGGGACAGGAAGTGTTTTCGACTGGGGTGATGGAGAAGGCTTTCTAGACCTTCTTACTAAAGTCTTTGAAGATTATAATCTCCTTGGCAAAACAATTGGAGTAAATGGAAGTGCAAGGGCAGTAAACATCCTTGATATAAAGAGTAGATTAGATATAAGCTTTAAAAATGGAAAAACTATATTAGAGGAACTTAGAATTATAAAGACCCATGATGAATTAGACAGGCTCAGGGAAGCAGCCAGAATGGCAGATGATGTTTTTGATAAAATCATAAAATTCATAAGACCTGGAATCCAGGAAAAGGATATCAAGAATAAAATAGAAGAACTGTTTATGGAAATGGGAGCAGATGGCTTATCCTTTAATCCCATTATTGCATCGGGACCCAACAGTTCAAAGCCCCATTATAATATGGATTCAAGATTTATTGAGGAAAAGGATATTATAATCATTGATTTTGGATGTAAATACAAGGGACTTTGCTCTGATATGACCAGGACGGTTTTCGTTGGAGGCATTTCTGAAGAAGAAAAGAAGATATATGACATAGTAAATAGGGCAAATGCTGAAGGAGAAAGGGCTGTAAAGGCAGGAGTGACAGCTAAGAGTGTTGATGAAATATCAAGACGAATAATCAGGGAAGAAGGATATGGTCAGTACTTCCTAAATAGGCTAGGTCATGGAATAGGCTATAGTGTCCATGAAGCCCCATATATAAAGGGAGATAACGAAAGAAAGCTTGAAAAAGCCATGGCCTTCAGTATAGAGCCGGGAATATATTTACCGGGTAAATTTGGAGTCAGAATAGAGGATATAGTTGTAGTCACAGAAAATGGTGTAGAAATATTGAATAAAGCAACCAAAGAGCCGGTGGTTATTTTAGCTAATGGCTGATGGGGAAAGTAAATTTAAGGGTCAGGCTTTTATAATTTTATAATTATAACCCGAATTATAAAATTATAAAAGCCTGACCTAACCGGTAAAAGCGTCCATCGACGCTTTTATCACATTAGTCCATCAAAGAATTGGAGAGATACCAATGTCACATGGAACTGTTTTTAATATTCAGAAATACTCATTACATAATGGACCGGGAATAAGAACTACTGTTTTTCTAAAGGGCTGTCCCCTTAGCTGCTGGTGGTGTCATAATCCTGAAAGCCGAGGAATGGATTCAGAAATTTTATTTATTGAGGATAAGTGTATTGCTTGTGGAGACTGTGAGAGGGTCTGTCCATCAGAGGCAATTAAGCTTACACATAAAGGGATTAAACTGGATAAAGCCAAGTGTATATTATGTGGAAAATGTTCTGAAAGCTGTCCAAGCGAAGCCTTAGAAAAAATCGGAAGGAAAATGAGGGCAGAAGAAGTAATGGATGAGGTTAAAAAGGATAGAGTGTTTTATGAAGAATCCGGTGGTGGGGTGACCTTTTCCGGTGGCGAACCGCTAATACAAATAAATTTTTTAGAGAATCTTCTCACCCTTTCAAAACAGATGGGAATACATACAGTAGTAGATACTTCCGGTTATTCATCTTGGGAGAATATTGATAGAATAAAGGGAAATGTGGATATATTTTTATATGATATTAAGCATATGGATAATGAAAAGCATAAAAAATACATAGGAATACCTAATGTATTAATATTAGAAAATCTTAAAAGACTAGTTAGGAGCGGCAGCAGAATTTGGGTACGCATACCTCTTATTCCCGGCATAAATGACGATTTTTTCAATATTGCAAGAACTTGTGAATATATATCCTCCTTAAGACTAAAGGATTTATACATACTGCCTTATCACAATATAGCAAAGGAGAAATATAAAAGATTAGGAATGAAATATAAGATACCGGATGCTTATTCCCTAGAAGATAAAGAACTGAGAGAAATATCTAAGCTATTTAAAAATTATGGATTGAATGTGAAAATAGGAGGTTGATAATTCATGAAAAGGGGAATGAATGAAAGGATACAAAGCCTTAGAGAACAAAGCTTGACTGCTGTACCTAGAATTTCTATGGAAAGGGCTTTATTAGTTACTGAGGCATACAAGAAGTACTCCGGTAAAGTATCTATCCCCATGCTGCGGGCATTGAGCTTTAAGGATTTATGTGAAAATAAAACAATTTGTATCAATGATGGAGAATTGATAGTGGGTGAAAGAGGCACGGCACCCCAGGCAACCCCCACATATCCCGAGCTATGCTGTCATACCCTTGAGGATTTTCAAATAATGAATGACCGTAAAAAAATATCCTTTAAGGTAGATGCAAAGTCTAGGAAAATTCAAGAGGAAGCAATAATTCCCTATTGGCAGGGAAAGTCAATAAGGAATTTGATATTTGAGCAAATGACCGATGAGTGGATGGACTGCTATAAAGCTGGAATATTTACTGAATTCATGGAACAAAGAGCTCCCGGTCATACCGTTGGAGATGATAAGATATATAAAAAGGGATTCTTAGACTTTAAAGGTGAAATAGAAGAAAGAATTAAAGAGCTGGATTTTTTAAATGATCCCAAGGCATATGATAAACAAGAACAATTAAGGGCCATGAAGATTTCCTGTGACTCAATAATAAAATTTGCTAAGAGGCATGCAGAAAAAGCAGAGGAAATGGCAAAGCATGAAAATGACCCCAGGAGAAGGAAGGAATTAAATGAGATAGCTAAGGTTTGCAGATATGTACCTGCCCGTGCACCAAGGACCTTTAAAGAAGCCCTTCAAATGTATTGGTTTGTTCATCTAAGCGTTATAACGGAGCTTAACACTTGGGATGCCTTCTGTCCCGGAAAGCTGGACCAGCATCTTTATCCCTTCTATAAAGAGGAAATAGATGATGGAACCTTAACCCGGCAAGAAGCAAAGGAGCTTCTAGAATGCTTTTGGATTAAATTTAATAATCAGCCAGCACCTCCAAAGGTTGGCATAACCCTTGAAGAAAGCGGAACCTATACAGATTTTTGCAACATAAATATTGGGGGAATAAAGCCCGACGGAAGCGACGGAGTAAATGAAGTATCATATATTTTACTGGAAATAATAGAAGAAATGAGAATACTTCAGCCAAGCACTAATATACAAGTAAGTATAAAAAATCCAGACCATTTTATAATAAAAGCTGCAGAAGTAATTAGAGAAGGAATGGGATTCCCATCGGTATTTAACACCGATGCAGTAGTTAAGGAGCTTCTTAATCAAGGTAAAACCTTAGAAGATGCAAGGCGTGGTGGAACCAGCGGATGTGTAGAAGTAGGCTGCTTTGGAAAGGAAGCATTCATCTTAACGGGCTACCTTAACCTAGTAAAGGTATTGGAAATAACTCTAAGTAATGGAGTGGACCCTAGAACAGGTAAGAAAATAGGCATTGAAACAGATGATGTTACTAAAATGGAATCTATAGATGAACTATTGGACGCATTTAGTAAGCAGCTTCACCATTTTGTTGATATAAAAATCAGAGGAAATAATGTCATCGAAAGGATATATACTAAATACATGCCTGCACCCTTCATGTCAATAATCATCGACGACTGCATCGAAAAAGCTAAGGATTACAATGCAGGTGGTGCAAGATATAATTCAAGGTATATTCAGGCAGTGGGAATTGGAAGTATTACCGATAGCCTGTCGGCAATTCAATATCATGTTTTTGATAAAAAAAATATAAGCCTTGAAAAACTACTGCATATACTAGAAGCAGATTTTGAAGGATATAAAAAAGAAAGACTTTTGCTTTTAAATAAAACCCCAAAGTATGGAAATGATGATGACTATGCCGACGATATTATGCTTAAAGTATTCAATATTGCCCATGATGAAATAAACGAAAGACCTACTATGAGCGGTGACAAATACAGAATCGAAATGCTTCCAACCACATGCCATGTTTACTTTGGCTCAGTTATTGGAGCCACACCAGATGGTAGAAAAGCTGGATTACCCCTTTCAGAGGGCATATCCCCAGTACAAAGTGCCGATAAAAATGGTCCAACCGCCGTAATAAAATCCGCATCTAAAATGGATCACCTTAGAACCGGAGGAACATTATTAAATCAAAAATTCACTCCACAGATTGTAAAGGGAGAGGAAGGGCTAAGAAATATTAAGGATTTAATAAGGGCCTATTTTAAGCTTGACGGCCACCATATCCAATTCAACATAATAGATGCCCATACACTGGGCCAGGCCCAAAAAAACCCAGAAAAATATAAAAATCTCATCGTCCGTGTTGCAGGATACAGCGACTATTTCCACAACTTGAGCAAGGACCTTCAGGATGAAATAATCAACAGAACTGAACATAAGAGCTTTTAAGCATTAAATTTTAAATCAGGGCTATCAGAATTTTAAGGGTCATTTTAGGGGTCAGGCTTTAAAGATTTAGGCTTTAAATATTTTAGGGGTCAGGCTTTAAAGATTTAATCATTGAACACGATTTTAAATCTTTAAAGCCTGACCCTAGACAAAGAATGACCTAAACCCTACGAACTACCAACCACTAACCACTAACCGACAAAGAGTCCTCAGACTCTTTGTCCTATATCCTCACAAACCTTGGCTCCATCTTTTCAAAGGCAGTTATATATTTAAAACCAATATCCTTCAATATATCATATATGTAGTCGAATCCATGGGCTAAGGTATTTGGAACATGGGTATCGGACCCAAGGGTTATAATTTCCCCTCCAAGGCTATGATAGAACTTAAGAACAGCGGGAGAAAGAAGTAGAGTATCTTTATATCTTAAGCTGGAAGTATTTATCTCTATTCCTTTATCTCTGATAATCAGCTCCTTAAAGATAACCTCCAAAACATCGAAATAATCCGTAAGATTTTCCTTAGCAACCCCATCATCATATCTAGCCAAAATATTTAAATGCCCCAATACACTGAAATTTTTAAAGTTCTTTATGCAAAAAAGCATCTCCTCAAAGTATTTCAAATAAGCCTCTCTAGGACTTTTTCCCTTAAAGAAGTCCCTGTTATATAAATCCTGTCTATTGCATGTATGCATCGAGGATATTACAAAATCAAAATCACCCTTTTCAATAATCCTGTCGCATTTATCAACTATATGGGGTTGAATACCCATTTCAATCCCCTTAAGTATTTTTATCCTGTCTCCGTATCTATCCCTCATTAGCTGTATATGGCTTGAATATTGATTTAAATCAATTTCAAAATTGATAGATGGATCACAATAATCATAGTCGATATGGTCCGTAATACAAACTTCCTTGAGTTTGAATTCTATAGCACTCTCAATAACATCCTTCATTTGTGAATCACAATCTGAAGAAAAATGACTGTGAACATGATAATCATAATACATCTGAATCACTCCTATTTTTAAGTGGGAGGTACTAGGTGCAGGGTGGGCGAAAAAGAAACTGAGGTCTAACCTTAGGGTAAAGATATTAAACCATGATGTTTTTTTTGACCACTAGAATTTGTATTAAAAACGCACCGTGCACCTTAAACAATAATATCTATAGTTTACCATTATAAATCAAGAAAAAAATATAAAAAAACAAAGAAACTATTTTCCCAATATTAAGAAAATAAAATATTTATTTTTTATATTGACTTATCGCTAAAGAGATAATAAAATATTATCATACATTTTAACGCTTTACCATATTAAAGCGTTAAAGCAAAGGTTGGTGATTGTGATGGTTCTTTATAGAGACATGTTTCCCGAGGGAGTGGAAGATATACATAGCGAAGAATATGAATTTAAAGAAGAAATAATATCAGATATTAAGAAAATCTTTAAAAGCTTTGGCTATAGGCAAATAGTAACCCCCAGCTTTGAATACTACGATTTGTACAATGGGATAGATGGCATTTTATCTAGGGAAAGCATGTTTAAGCTTATAGACAATAACGGAAAGATACTGGTTTTAAGGCCCGATGCTACAATTCCAGTGGCTAGGATGGCAGCCACTAACTATAAAAATAATGACGAGATAATAAAGTTTTCATACGTAACAAATATTTTCCGAGCTAATAAATCCAGAAAGGGAAACAAAAAGGAGTTTATCCAAGGCGGTATTGAGTGCTTTGGAAATCCAAAACCAGATTGTGATGCAGAAGTGATAGCAATAGGTATCAAAACCCTATTAGAATGTGGATTTAAAGATTTCCATATAGATTTAGGACAGGTTGAATTCCTTAATGGACTTATGGAGGAAGTAAATCTCGATGAATTTGAAAAGCTTCAGATCCATAAGCTCATAGAAAATAAAAATTATGGAGATATAAGGGAGTTCCTTGAAGCCACAGATATGTCATCAAGCCTTAAGGATAAATTTTGTCAGATACCTAAGCTTTATGGAAATCCCAAAAGCGTATTAATCAAGGCTAGGGAGCTTGTAATAAATGAAAGGATGAGTAAAGCCCTTGATAACTTAGAGGATGTATACGATAGATTAAAGAGCTATGAGTTCCATAGGTATATAACATTCGACTTAGGTTTCACCACAGAGCAAGGCTACTACACCGACATAATTTTTAAGGGCTATGTAAATAACTTTGGAGAAGTAGTTTTAAGTGGAGGAAGATATGATAGCTTGACAAGACAATTTGGAGTAGATAAACCTGCATGCGGCTTAGGAGTAAACATCAATAAATTAATTGAGGTGATGGAAATGTATGATATGAAAAGAGAAATAGACTGCTTTACTGATTACCTAGTTCTTTATAAGGAAGAAATGAGGCTCAAAGCTATAAAGCTTTCCCAAAGCCTGAGAAGCAGAGGCTTTATCGTAGAAGCTAATTCCTATGATGAAAATATCAAAATGCATATAAAAAATTCTACCTTTAGAAACACAAGGGAAATAATTGAAGTAGAAAAAGAATTTATAAGGATTATAGACGTATATAAAGATCAGACCAAAAAATATAGCATAAACCAGTTTTATAAAACTCTAGACAGTAGGGAAATGATAGTATCAATACATTAGGAGGAGTTTCAGTGAACATAGTTAAAATCGCCTTGGCAAAGGGAAGACTTGCAGAGGATGCAATAGCATTGCTTGAAAAAACAAGTATAAATTTCAGCAGCTATTCCAAAAAGAGCAGGAAGCTTATATTCATAGATGATAATGAAAAA
>JANQEZ010000218.1 GCA_028278115.1 Clostridia bacterium | reverse complement strand
TATGATATGTTTAGAACTTAACATTGATATTGTGGACGAAGCCGTAGGAAAGGGTATAGACATGATAATTACCCATCATCCTTTGATATTTAAACCCCTCAAAAATCTAGCAGCATCGGACCCAATAGTAAAAATAATAAATAAGCTTATAAAAAATGACATTTGTCTTTATAGCTCCCATACCAACCTAGATAACGTGGATGGAGGAACAAGTGATTATTTTGCGGATATTCTAAACATTAAAGATCTATCGCCACTTACTATAACACATACTAAGAAATACTATAAACTTGTAGTATTTATACCAGAAGACAGCCTAGAGGCAGTTAGAGATGCCATTGGAACAGCAGGAGCTGGTCAAATCGGAAACTATAGCCACTGTACATTCCAAAGCAAGGGCATGGGTACTTTTAAACCATTAGAAGGAGCTAATCCCTATATAGGTAAAGAAGGAGAGCTAGAAAGGGTTTCGGAATACAAGCTTGAGGCTATAGTACCCCAGGATAAACTGGGCAGAGTAATAAATGCAATGATAGATGCCCATCCCTATGAAGAAGCTGCTTATGATGTTATACCACTGGAGAACAAGATAGAATCCATTGGCTCAGGCAGGGTAGGATACCTTGAAACAAATCCAACAATCAAGGAACTTGCACAAAATCTTAAAGCTTTGCTAGGGGCACAAAGAGTTTCGATTATAGGAGATGAGAGCAAGACAGTTAATAAAGTAGCTATTTGCCCAGGCAGTGGCGCTGATTTTATTTGGGATGCCCACCTAAGAAACTGTGATTGTTACATAACTGGAGATATTAAATACCATGATGCCCAGCTTGCAATTCAGCTAGGTCTAAACCTAATTGATGCAGGACATTATGAGACAGAAAAAATAATTTGTGAGCCCTTAAAAGAGAGATTGCTAAAGGAACTTAAGGAAGATGGTGTTGAGATTGATGTCATAACCTCAGAGATAGATATTAATCCTTTTAAAGTAATATAGGGGTAGGATTAGTGATATAGTTTATAAGATTATTATGGATGATGACAAAATCAACAGGTGTTATAAAGTGATTAAGATTTAGAAGAACAATAGTATAGGACTTTAGGTATTCAAAGCGTTAAGAGTTATTAAAGTGCAGAAAATGTCTTTAGCAAATGGAAAAATTTACACTTTGACTTTATCATACATATGTGTTAATATATATTTTGTCGTTAAAATTAAATATTACGAGTAAGTCAGATGGTCGCGTCGCTAAGGCGATGAGGAAAGTCCGAGCTCCATAGGGCAGGGTGCTGGATAATACCCAGTGGAGGTGACTCCAAGGAAAGTGCAACAGAAATAAACCGCCAGTGTAAACTGGTAAGGATGGAAAGGTGAGGTAAGAGCTCACCAGAGGCTAGGCGACTAGTCTGCTATGTAAACCCCATCTGGAGCAAGACCAAGTAGGGACTAAAAAAGGGGGCTGCCCGTTCCCGTCCCGTTGGTAGGTCGCACGAGCCTGCTGGCAACAGTAGGCCTAGATAGATGGCTGTCAAATACAGAACTCGGCTTATAGACTTACTCGTTATAATAGTTGAAAACACTGGCTTTGTGGCTAGTGTTTTTTTACTTATTGAACTGTTTTTCTATAACCGATGCTCTTATGTTTTAAATTCTAATATCCCTAATTCCAGAATTGGTTGTTGCAATTATACCTAAGATGGAATAATAAATCAAGCTGAAAATGAAAAAGTCCTAAAACATTTAGGACTTAATTTTTAACCGACCAATAAAGAAATATCATTTAAATCGTCAGTTTTTAGATGCGTATATACTTTTAATGTATTAACGTCTTTGTGACCAGTATATCGAGCTATTTTTTCAAGGGGTATATTTTTTCTAACCAATAGTGTGATAAAGCTATGTCTAAATGTTTTGGCTGTAATTTCAAAATCTTTTTTATTTTCAAGACCTGAGAGTGTTACATACTTTTTTATAACTTGCGAAAAAGCAGTCATGGATAATGGATTACCTTTATTAGATTTAAAAACATAACCTGATGGAGCTTTTTGGGTTTTCATATAATCTGTAAGAGCATCTTTCAATCTTTCTGACAATGGAAGGATTGAAGTATTTTTTGTTTTTTGATGTTTGATTAAAATTGTTTCATTAAATAAGTTTATATCTTCCCATTTAAGATCAAGGACACTGCACCTTCTACAGCCAGTTGATCTTAACAGTTCTAATATACAAATATCTCTTAAAGTATTACAAGTTCTTGTGCTTTTTGCTGATTGTATAATTCTATCTATTTCATTTGGTTCTAAAAATTCGGGTATGTATAACACCGCATTTTCTTTATCGTATGCCCCTTTGGCTCTTGTAAAACTAAATTCTTTTAAGAAGTTATCTTTTATGTGACCATAGTGTTCTAGATAATCATAAAAAACTTTAAGTGAATCAAATTTTCTATCGGCAGTAACCTTCTTATATTTGCCTTCTTTAACCTTATCTATTAAAAAAGTTTGATAAAATACAATATCACTTCTTGTTATCTCTTCAATTAAATACTTAGATCTAAAGTTTTCCTTCATAAATTCCCTAAAGATTTTTAAATCAGCTATGTATGCTTTCATAGTGCTTTTTGTTTTGCCCTTAATATAAAGGAAGTTAGGGAATTCTTTTATCGCTTGATTGATTGTAATTTTCTTATCTATATCAATTTGAGTTCTTTTCATAAATAACGCACCAGCCTTTTATATATTACTAAACAAGACGGTTTTGGATTTTTTGAATGTCTTGTCTGCCAGTTCGTCCTATCCTCCTAAGTGACGTATCATTTCTTTCTCATATCTGGATTTGTTATTTATAAAGAACGTTATTTTCTTAGATATAGTATCAAGCTTTCTTAAAAAAGATTTAAGCAGTTATTCAATTGTCAAAGATCAATTCCTTACAAAACCATTATGGACCGATAATGCAAAAAATTTCAAGAGGTAAAGAGAAAAATTTTTTATTTTTTTCAAATTTATTTCTCTCACTAATACTAACGACCATTTTTGATTAATCTTTAATTTTTTCTCAAAAATTTTTGTAAATATTTTTTTCTTGCATATAGTGCAACAAAAGCAACACTTATAAACAAATAAACAGTATCAAAATTTTACCAAGGTCAGGAGCATTGAAAGGAAAAAAGCGTTATTACATAGTTCCACTGGAATTATGAATTTAGGACAGTAATTAAAAACAAGGGAGGAATTTTAGGGTGAAAGAGTTATTTAGTAAAGAACTTAAAGAAAAACTAGAAATACCAAATCTTTATGAGACGGATTGGAAAGATGATTCGGAAGTTATAGTGAGAGCAAGATACTACGATCTGTTTTCTAGCTGGGAATGGTATCTATTAGAAGCAGATATTCAAGAAGATGAAAGGATTCTTTGCTTTGGGCTTGTTAATGGACATGAGCGAGAATTGGGTTATTTCACTATAAACGAATTGATAGATATTAACAAGAAATTTCCAAGGATATCTAGAGACGAAGATTTTCAGCAAATCTCATATAAGGAATTGAAAAAGAAGTTTCAAGAACCTTATAGACCATATCCAAAATTATAAAGATTAATAGAGAGTTTTAAAAGTTAGCCCATACAAAGATTTAGTTTGTAGGGGCTAGTTGTATTTTTTGAGACTTATAAGGTAAAGAGCCTTTGATTATTTGAGTAAGAACAAAATTAGCTAATGCTAATTTGACTATAAGACAGGGGAAAATGAGGGAGGAGTTTATAATGGATAAAAAGTTAATCAGAGAAAGAGCAGAATTATATGGCGTTGAAAGCTTGATGAACTGGGAGATTGTATCTTTACTGACGAATATAAAGATTGAGGTTTTAAATCAGTTTAAATGTATTAATGAACTAAGAGATAAAGTAGCTATATTAGAAATAACAGATTTACAGAAGCAAAAACTAAAAGCTGTATTTGATATTTCAATAAGAATATCTAAAGAAGATATAGGAATTAAAAATATCATTACAAACCCAGCGGATGTAGCAAAGCTTCTTAAAGAAGAGATGAGACACTTGAAAAAGGAAGAATTCAGAATAGTTCTATTAGATACTAAGAACCAAATAATTAACATTAAGACTATTAGTATTGGTAGCCTTAATTCCTCAATTGTTCATCCAAGAGAGGTATTTAAAGACGCAATTTTAGCAAGTTCAGCTTCTGTGATTCTAGTGCATAATCATCCTTCAGGAAATTCATCACCGAGTAGTGAAGATATAAACATCACCAAAAGGTTGATGAAATCTGGTGAATTATTAGGTATTAGTGTATTAGATCATATTATAATCGGTAACGATTATTTTAGTCTTAAAGAACAGCAAATTATCTAAGGAGGATATATACTATGGGAACTATGAATACTTACGGTTATCATTACGATATGGCTTCTGAAACTGGAAATAAGTATAGTCTAATAATAGATGGTAAGGAAGTAATCTCAGGAGGAACATTTTCAAGCATACTTGAAAATTTTAAACATGAAGTTAATTGTCATCGTGGAAGCTGTATAGAAGCATATATTGCAGTGAAAAAGACCTATGATGGGAAGAAAAGAGAATGCACGAATGAGATAGTTAGAGAATTTGATAATAGGAGGAAATTTTAAAGTGAAGATATTTTATAGATTTGAGAAGAGAAAAGGGATTTTTAGTGATGAGGTATTAAGTAATATCCAGCTAGTCCTAAATTCTTTTAGAAGAAAAGGAGTTATTAGGGATATTGTTACAGATAAATCTAAAATAAAGTTTAGTAGTAATAATGGATTTGAGGATTTTTATCTAACTCCAAGCAATACGAAGAGAAAAGAGTTACAGTGCAATGGAGATTACAGTATAGTTTGTTGCTTAATTATACTTATTCTTAAAAAGCATTATATGGATGATCTTAAATTTACTTCAGATTGTTTTTTAAACGGAGAAACAGAAGATGTTTGGTTTAGATCTATCAAATATATCAATAAAATGTTAAAGACTAGAATCAGAATAAAAAATACTCAATTCATTTTTTAGGAAGGGATTACGATGGATAAGAAAATCAAAGTTATAGGAAATGCTATTGAAAAAATTGAAGAATCAATTATAAAGTATATGAAAAACAAGGGACTAGACTACAAATATAATACTTTTAGAAGAGTTATGGGAGTTAATCCAAATGACATAGTTCCAGAGGATGAACATCATATATTAGTCCATACTCACAGTGGAAGTAATGAAGGTTATTATATTATGATTGGAACAGTTAAAATGACTACTATAACGAATTATCTTCTACTTAGATTTCAAAAAAGCTTAGAAGAAGTTATACAGGTTCAAAATGAGCTACTTAAAATCTTACAAATATAATAATTGATGAATGGTTTAAAAAATGATATTATAATATTACATATATGGAGGGAATTTAAAATGGATAACGAAAAGCTATTTGAGTTTATGGAAAAAATGTATAGCGAAATGAAGCAAGGTTTTGCAGAAGCTAAGGAAGAAAGACAACAGATTAAAGCTGATGTTAATAGTCTTCAAAAGAATGTTATTAGGATTGAAGATGATATCACTAAACTTAAAACCATGACAGAAGGCATTGTAGCAAATACTGAGAAAATAGATAGAATAGCAGATAAGGTTGAAAATATAGAAGAATTTATAAAGGAGAAGAGTATAGTGGTTTCTAAAGACTATTATATTCAACTGTTAAAAAAGGCATAGATTAAGAAAGTCCTCAAGGGCTTTCTTTTCTTGTTATGTAAAAAAGCTTAGTTATAAATCAGAAATAACTTGTATAGCATATATAAAGATTATAAAATTTACTAACAAGTTTAAATTCTTCCCTTATTTAATAAACCCTATATTTTTTATTATTTAAGAACCCCTTCGGGGGTTTTTGTTTGTATTTATTTAAACTTCTATTTATTATAAAAAAACAAGCTACTACATACTATAATATAGAAGTATAATATAGAGGAAAGGAGTTGGTTTACTTGAACAGAGGGAGAAAAAAATTCTATACAGATGATCAAATAGATGAAGTTTTAGAAAGATTAGTAGAAAAATGGAAAACTGAAAGATATATACCGAGAAAAGGTGAGCTAATTTCTACTTATTTAGATGAGAAGAATAAAAGGGGAAATATTTTCTATTTTATATTGAGGAGGCACAATAATAGTCTAAAAGAATTTGTAAAATTTTATAACATAGAATACATTTATAGAATTTCAAAGGATAGACATAAAATTATAGATGAATTCGTGAGAAAATGTAAAAAAGATGATTATTTTCCTGCTTACAATTACATAAGGGAAAATAATAAAGAGATTTATTCAATCATAACAAACACATATAAATCATTAGAAGCATTTTCAAAGGAATATGGTATATTGGATATCTATAAGAAGAGTAATAAACATAGATTAATTAATAGAAAATATAAAAGGAAAACAGAGATAGATATTACTAGTAAAATCAATAGTGAACTAAGAACAGTTGGAAATAAAAAGGTTTTAGTTGGAAATATCAAGCAGATAAAAGCAAATTCCTATGCAGGAAGTAACAAGAAGTATTTTTCTATTAATAGATATCTTAAAGAAAATGAAATAGAGAAAATTCCAAGACATCTGTATAATTTCATAGAGAAGCTAAAAGATGAAAAGGAAAAAACTGGGAAAATCGATTTAAAAAAATGGATGGAAATAATAAATAAAGATAAGAAATTAAAGGCTTGCTTATATTATAGATATAAAAATAATGTTCTAACAAAATTGATTAATCATTTTGGAATATAAGGCTTTTCTTGAAAAGAAGGGTCTTATTTTTCACCTTAAATCATATCATTTTCTACATATTATATCGTATATATAACTTACATGTATACTTGAAAAGTAGTTAAAGACAGTATTACAGTAATTTTAGATGGATTTTAAGTTATAAAGTTATATATATAAGCACCAAGCTTATAAAGTATATTTGAGGAGCTGAAAAAGTATATATAAC
>JANQEZ010000213.1 GCA_028278115.1 Clostridia bacterium | reverse complement strand
TACCACCCTATTTTATAAGCATGTCACCATACTAATCTCATTAAGTACAAAATTATACTCTAGTTTTGTAACGTGAATAAATTCAATTAAAATCAGGGCTTTACAGCTTAACATACTTATTAAAAGTGTTAATCACATTTTCAAAGTATACCTTATCCTCTTCATCAAACCTTGAAAGTATGGGACTATCTATATCTAAAACACCCTTTAACTCATTATCTTGAATAATTGGTATTACTATCTCAGACTTAGATGCAGAGTCACATGCAATATGTCCGGGAAATTCATCTACGTTTTTTACAACCTGTGTCTTCCTTTCACTTGCGGCTGTACCACATACACCCTTTCCCATCTCTATATGAGTACATGCCGGTTTTCCTTGAAAGGGTCCTAGTACGAGCTCATTGTTCTTATATAAATAAAAACCTACCCAATTAATATTATCAAATAAAAGCCATAGTAAGGCAGAGGTATTTGAAAGGTTTGCCAACCAATCTTTTTCGTCGCATATCAAGCCTGTGAGCTTTAAGTTCAAATAGTCATAAAATTGTTTTTTATTTTTAAACTTAATTTTCTTTATATCATGCATATATTTTACCTCCTGACATTTTTAACCATTATACACTAAACTGTCTATATTTAATTCTGCTCTATCTACAATTCATCAATCAGAAGATATCAAATAATCCGTTTAATAGAAATAATAATATGAGTATTAAAAAAGGCAAATTAATTATAATGGCTAATATTTGGAACTTTTTCATTCTCCTATTCTGATGATTTATAAGCTCCATATCATCGTATAAAGATTCTTTATTATTGGATTCATAAAAGGAATTAATAATTTCCCTTGCTTCCTCTAGGCTATCCTCTGGTACAAATAAATTAAAACCATGATATGTTAAGCCCATACGTATTCTTATGTACTCTCCGCTTCCCTTGGTTTGGGACATGGATATAATGCCATTAGCTTCTAGTATAGACTGAATATTTACTAATTCATAATCTTTAAGTACATTTATCAAAAATACCCATTTACTTACTGAGTTTTCTTTGTTATATTCTTTACCCTGAATTTTTTGCAGTTCTGGTACTAATTCTAAATTGCACTCTGAGCACCTTTCATAGCCTTCTCTATATTCTGATTCACATTTAGGACAGTTAGGCATTTCAACCTCCTGATTAAGCTTTATTTAAACTTCTTATTAGTCTCTATTTTAATCAAGTAGAGCACTCGCCTCAGTTACTCATATAATTATTTATTTAACCTTTTGTGCTAGTATCCCATACCAATTTATCTTAGAAAAATCCCTCTCGAAATCACCAGTTTTAGCTTCTTCATTCTTGGAGCCTAGCCAAATATAATCAAGGTCGAAGCATCTTTTTATCTCAAATCCATGGTCATTAAGTATTTTCTCATAAGTCTTAAATTTGAGTGGATAATATGTTGGTGCAAATGTAAGGGATGTTTTTTCATGTTTTCCATTTCTATCAGTGGAGGTTGCAAAAATAAAGTTCACCGATTGGTCATCATGCCAATTCCATATTTGATAGAGACTAGTATGTTCTTTCTCAGTCATAACAAAGGGATCTCTGGCACTGAAAATTGGTTTTTCATCAAGGATTTTATCCCAGTTCCTCATATCAATAAAAATGAAGCCATTTTTATTAATCTTAGATGACATGGACTTAATAAAGTCCTGTATATCATCATTGTTAATATGGGGCAAGGAGTTCCCTGTTGACAATATGCAATCATATGAGCATTTTAGCTTCTTCTCAAGATTTCTAAAATCTGATGTGAAGAGTTCAATATCAAATCCAGCTTTTTTAAAATTATCCTTTGCCTTTTTTACTAGACCTTCGCTGAGGTCTGAGCCTGAAACTTTATATCCAAGCTTTGCTAGAGGTAATGTTGTTCCACCTGCACCAATTGAACAATCATGGACAGTAGTTATATTGTATTTACTAAAAACTTCCCTATAAAAACCTAAAAGCTTATTCTGTTTTTCTTCTGACATATTTTGATTAAATAGTGCAGATGTGTCATACAAGTTCATACTCTATCAGCTCCTAATTATTGTAATTAATAAACATAATCATTATGCAATTACTTAATAATATAGCTGCTCAATATCTCCTCTACGCTTGATGTAAAATTTTTTGAAGCTCCCCAATCAAAATTAAAAAACATTCCTTCAGAGCTTCCAGTAGATATTACTCTTACATTTGTAGTTTCCTTTGTATTATCAATTATTACTATGAGTGCAACTCTATTGCTTACTCTAAAATAATATTTCTCAAATACTAAGGTGCTGACATAAATTCCATTACCAATGTCAAGGATTTCCTCATGAACTAAATCTGCATTCTCATGGCTTTTAATGACTTTCATTGCCTCTAAAGGAGATATGTTTAAATTAAACTCACGTTTACTCATTTTCATCACCTCAAATTTTATGTTTTTGAGCTGCTTTTAATTAGCTGCATCATTTATAGCTTCTGCTAAATCCTTTTCTACCACTTTTGCTATCATACTTATTTCGTTTTTTCCAATCATGTCTATTAGTCCAGTGGGTCTTACCATACCAATAAAGACAGTGCTTTCTTTTTGATACACGACAATCTTACATGGAAGAAAGTACCCTACTTCTAAGTCTCTATCAAGGACTTCCTTTGCCTGTTTGGGATTGCAAACCTCTAGTATTTTAAAATTATGGTCGAAATCAAATCCCTTTTCCTTTAGCTTATCCTTAAAATTCAATTCCCATAATACTCCAAAACCAACTTTACTAAGGCTATTCTTTAGACTTTCAACAGCTTCATTAAAGGATTTTCTACTCTTAACTTCATACTTTATATCCATATTTATAACCCTCCTAGCATTTTAATTACATTTTATGCCATAATATCTTAATTTATTTATTCCCCATAGTTTTATTTGATAATCAATACCCCTTCAATTTTTTACTGAGGTTGATTATTGAATAAGATAATACAAATATTACAGCGGCTGTTACGAACAGCATTCTAGGATATATATCTAATAAAGCTCCTGCAAATAACGAGCCTCCAACCATACCGATTGAATTTGCAGAGCTTTGAAGCCCCATTATTTTACCGTGTTCATTTTTACTTAGATTCGATACCATCGTTTGTAGTAAAGGCCTAAACATTGATATAACAAATATAAATACTAAAAATATAATAATTGAAATTGGTGATAGCAGGTCTTGCATGAATGAAAGTGCAATCAGTGTAATACCGGTAGCTAGCAAAACATATTTTAGGGATTTTTTATCTCCATATTTGTTGGATACTCTGGGAGTTAAGTAGACATTTGCAATCATGCCGACAATTCCGGTAAGAGCCATAAAATATCCTATCTGCAATGGATTCAAATTTAGATATTTTTTTAAGAAGTAGTTTATGCCGGTGGAATATGCAATGTAAGAAAAGGAAGTCAATAGTACAAGCAGTAGTAAAGTTCCAAGGGCAGTAGGCATGTACTTTTTAAAGTCATCTTTAACCTGAAATATGAAATGTCTTCCCCTATCCTTAGTATCTTCAGATTTAACATCACTATCGGGTAAAAAGAAATAGATTACTATAGCATGAAGGAATAATCCAGCAGCTTGGAAGACAAAGGCTCTATGGTAATCATTTGCACCTATATAGCCTCCTACGAGATACCCTAAAGACATGCCAAAGCCTGTTATAGCTGTATAATAGGATATGGCCTTGCTTCTATTTGAAGCATCGGTTTCATCAACTATATATGCTATTGAGTTGGTAAATACAGATGAAGCAAAGCCCCCTCCCATAACTCTGAAAAGAATTATCATAATAGGAGCTTTAGAAAATCCAAATCCTATTTGAGCTATACCATAGGCTATCATTGGCAAATATAGAAACCGCTTTCTTGTTCTATACTTATCTGATAAGCTTCCCCAGATAGGAGACATTGTAAAGCTTGCTATAGACATAGCAGCAAACATTATGCCATACATCATAGCAGACATTTCAAGACTGATAACTAGTTCTGGAGTGACAGGGTGAGCCATGTTAGCTAAAATCGTCATAAAAAACATTACTACAATTAAATAGGATATTTTTTTGCTCAAATTAAACACCTCATTCACTAGAATTGTTAAAAATAATAGTTCTTAGCCCTTGCTTTATTTCTCCCATAATATTATAGATATGTAATCAAATAATATGAACTAATTGGGTTAAATGAATTTCATCAAATCTCCATTTCATATTATATCACTTATTTAATATATGGGTGATTAATTTGAGCAAAAAAATAAGGTCAAACACCTTTTATCTTTTAGCTAAGTCTATAAGATGAGGTATATGACCTATATGTGATTTAATCAATTATTTATATGTTTAAAAATGTCCTTCATATATATCCTTTAAAATCTTCTCCATATCTTCCTTGTTGATTTTTATAGGATTTGATCTAGTTGATCCCCTTAAGGAATTTTCAACTAAACCCTCAAAATTATTATAAAAATCTGCTTCTGATATGCCTGCTTCTTTAAATGAAGCCGGTATATTAAGTGCTCTATTTAAATCTCTTATGGCCTCTACTATATCAACCACACCTAAAGACTTACTTAAAAAATCTAATTTCTCTTTAACGACTGGATTTTTGGAGTTAAACTTTATTATATAAGGCAGAGCAATTCCATTCAATAGTCCATGTCCTAGATCATATTTTCCTCCAAAGGCATGGGCAATCCCATGATCCATACCAAGGCCCACATTATCAAATGCCATTCCTGCCATACTTTGATAATTATGTACTTTTTCTCGGCTATCTATAGTCTTCTCTTTATATGAAATCGGTAAATACTTAAATAACCCTTGTATTGCTCCCCTTGTCAGGCACTCTGTAAAATCGTCTAGATTATGATTTATATAACACTCCAGCCCGTGGGTTAAGGCATCCATTCCCGTTTCAGCAACTATATTGTCAGGCATTGACATTGTTAGCTCAGGGTCTAATATTGCAATATCGGGAATAAGGGCGTTGGACTTTAAGCCAATCTTTAGGGACCTTTCTTTAAATGTGATTACAGCAACCTTAGTTACTTCAGTACCAGTACCTGAGGTAGTTGGAACAGCAATAAATTCTATGGTTTTTCTATTTTCTGGAAGACCCGACTTTAGTACATTGTCAAAGCTAAGCTCTGGATACTCATAAAAAACCGACATAACCTTAGCTGCATCTATGGGAGAACCTCCACCTACAGCAATAACAGTGTCTGGGCTAAACTTCTTCATCTCTAAAACACCCTTATTGACTATGTCGGTATCGGGATTTTTCTTTATTCCCGACATTATTACGTATTCTTTCCCACTTTCTTCAAGCATAGCTTTCATCTTATCAATGGTACCATTTTTAAACATAGACCTGCCGCCTGTGGCAATGAAAATTCTTTTTCCCTTTAACTCTTTAATATAGCTAAGGGCACCTTTACCCGTTATAACCTTATCGCCATTTAGCTTTAATGTCTT
Source organism: Clostridia bacterium (assembly GCA_028278115.1). GTDB lineage: Bacteria > Bacillota > Clostridia > Peptostreptococcales > Caminicellaceae > JANQEZ01. Next base: position 50 of record JANQEZ010000213.1, on the reverse strand, counting down.
CATATTATCACATCCTTCATCTATGTATTTTAATTACATTGATATATAAC
>JANQEZ010000232.1 GCA_028278115.1 Clostridia bacterium | reverse complement strand
TCTCTCTTGCTAGGTTCATTATCGGCATGGTTTGAAGCCATATTTTGCCCGGTCCCTCTAATCTAGCTAGAAAAAGTCCTTCTCCACCAAAAAACATATTTTTAAAACCCTTTAACATTTCTACATCAAATTTTATAGATGGTTCAAACATTGCAATATGGCCAGTATCTACCTTCATAACCTCTCCTGGTTCTAAATTATACTCAACTACATCTCCGTCCATCTCCATGAATGCCTTTCCCGGTCCAGATATTTTTTGAAGAATAAAGCCCTCTCCTCCAAAAACTCCTGCTGCTAGTTTCTTTCTAAAATGCATTTCAAGCTTCACTTCCCTCTCAGCACATAAAAAGGATTTCTTTTGGCAAATCACCGATTGCCCAGCTTCTAAATCCACAGGTATGATTCTGCCTGGAAAGGAAGAAGGAAAAGCTATAGTTGAGTCATTTTTATTAGAAGTATATGTAGTCATAAAAAGGGATTCCCCCGCAAGCTTTCTAGCTATACCCCCAAATAAGCCCCCGTCCATATTAGTACTCATTTCAATGTCCTCTGACATCCAGCCCATACCTCCCGATTCAGTAAAAACACTTTCGCCCTTGTTAAGCTTCATAATCACTACAGGTAAAACTCCGCCTTTAATTTCATAATTCATGATTTCACATCCTTTTTTCCTTTATAACTTTATTATATATTACTAGTCATAATCTATTATAGTAGTAAAGGGTAAAATTATGAGAAAAATTAATGTTAGAGTTAAAGTTATTATAGATGAACAAAAGCTCCTGTTGAAACCTTTTAGTTCAAAGTTCTAATCTGTAAGTACTAGAGTCTCTCTAATAAGTTTCATAAAAAGATTATACTTAGCCCTGCAACTCATTTACCAGCTATTTCTTCCTCCCTATCTTAAGCTCTCTAGCATAGTAAAATAAATACTGCTGGGCAAAGCCTGCTATACTTCCAAACCTCTCTTGGGCAAAGCTTTGGATTTTTTTAAGGCTTGTACCCTCTGGTACATAGAAGTACTCCATGACTCTTTTTACCCAAATATCTATGGGAAAGGCATCGTCCTTATTCATTGAGAAAAACATAATGCAATCGGAAACCTTTGGTCCTATTCCAGGGAATAACATAAGCTGCTGTCTTGCATCATTTGTGCTTATACCCTTTAGGCTGTATATATCTATTTCTTTATCCACAACAAGTTTAGCTGCATTTAATATATATTTGCCCCTAAAGCCTATTCCATTATACTGAATATCATCTACACCTAAGTCATAAAGTGCTTCTGGCTTTGGGAAGCTATAATATTTTTTCCCTTTATATTCGCCAATGTATTCTCCATGATTTTCACTAAGGGCCTCTATTGCTTTTTTTATCATAGGTATTCTATTGTTGGCAGAAGTTATAAAAGAAACCAAAGTCTCCCATTCATCCTGCTTCAATATCCTGATACCATGTCCAAATTTAACCGATGTAGACATGGTTTCATCCATCTTGGCAAGTTGATTCTTTATAAGTCCGTAATCTCTATTTAAATCGAAGTAGATTTTCCATATGTTTTCCATTTCATCAGCATTGGTATTATCAATATATATGTCATTGCCTTCTTTCTTTAAGTTTATTACCTTTCCATTTACTACTCCTGTGTAGCTGCCGTCTCTTTGTTTATTCCATCTAAAGCATTGTCCACATTCAAACACATGGGGCAGTTCAAAATCCTTTGCATTCTCCAGTACTACTCCATTTTCAATTTCACAAATTTTCATAGATTAAACACTCCCATCAATTTATTTAATATAAAGGAATTTATCTCTTTTTAATCCTCTACACTTATATCTATAAAATCAAACTTTGTAACATCAAATAGCCCCACATCCGTAAGCTTTAGCTCTGGGATTACGGGGAGGGCAAGAAATGCCAAGGTCATAAATGGGTCGATGTCTTTATTTACACCCATATCATAGGCTGTCTTCAACATTTCCTTGAGTTTAATGCTTACTTCATTCAGGGATTTATCAGATATTAAGCCTGCTATAGGGAGGGGTAATGATTTTAGAACCTTACCCTTAGAGCAAATAGTGATTCCTCCCCCTATTTCTCCTAGTTCTTTGATTGCTAAAAGGATGTCATCATCATTATCTCCTACCACAATAAGGTTATGGGAATCGTGGGCAACGGTTGAGGCTATGGCACCGTCTTTAAGGTTAAAGTTTTCAACAAGACCAAGTCCAATATTACCCGTACCCCTATGCCTTTCCACAACCACAAGTTTAATAATATCCAGCATATGATTGTATTTGAAGTAGCTATCTTCTATATCTACCTTCCTAACAACCTTTTGGGTAACTAGACTGTGGGGAAGCAGACGCATCACATTAACGATATCACTGCTGAGCTTTATTTTCAGCATTTCCTTATCCACTCGTTTTAGATTTACAGTATTCATTATTTGGGAATTCCTCTTGGCTTTAACCTTGAATAATGATTCACCGTTTTTAGCAACTAGCTTACCGTCCTTAAAAACTTTTTCTATCTTAAACTCTTGTATATCATCTATAACTATTAAATCTGCTGCATAACCTGGAGCAACAGCCCCTCTATCATATAATCTATAACATTCGGCTGCATTTAATGAAGCAATCTTAATTGCAGAAATTGGTTCAATTCCATTCTTTATAGCTAGTCTTATATTATTATCAATATGACCGTCATTTAGTATATCTTCTGGATGCCTATCATCTGTACAAAAAAGTATTCTTCTAAGATTAGCTTTAGTTATTCCCCTGACCAGCACCTCTAGATTTCTTGCGGCAGAGCCTTCCCTTATCAATATATACATACCTAATCTAATTCTATTTTTCATTTCTTCAACAGTAGTACACTCATGCTCAGTTTTTATTCCTGCTGTTACATAGGCATTTAGCTCTTTTCCATCAATATCTGGCCCATGGCCATCCTTTATTTTATCACCAGCTATTTTTATCTTTTCAAGGACTTCTTCATTTCCTTCTATTACAGCTGGATAATCCATCAATTCTCCAAGACCTAGTATTCTATCTTTATCAATCATTTTCTCAAGCTCTTTAGCAGAAAGCTTTGCCCCTGAGTTTTCAAATGCTGTTGATGGTACACATGAAGGCAGCATTACAAGGACATCTAAAGGAATGTTCTCGCTTTCCTCTAAAATATATTCTATTCCATCTAAACCCCATACATTGGCTATCTCATGGGGGTCTGCTATTATGGTTGTGGTTCCATGAGGAAGTATTGCCCTTGCAAATTGTCCCGGGGTTACCATCGACGATTCAATATGCACGTGTCCATCTATAAGTCCAGGTGCCACATATTTACCACTTAGGTCAATTTCCTCTTTGCCTGAATAATCCCCTATCGCAGCTATTTTACCATCACATATCGCTATATCCCCTTTAATTATTTCTTCTGAAAACACATCAACGATTCTTGCATTTTTTAAGACTAAATCTGCCTGTATTCTTCCAGCAGCAATGCCGATTCTTTTTTTAGTATTATCGGTCAAGGTAATCACATCCTTTCTGTAGATAGGTGAATGTATCTTCGATACATTTGAAGTTCTGCAATCTCATAAGTCATTGTATTTGCTAGCAAAAAATAATCTAAATAAATTATACAGCTCACTTACTTTCTGTCAACACTCCAAAGGATGACACCAACTTTAGAACTTTTAACTTAGGACACTTATTGTATTCTTCGGTGCAGCCGGTAAATCCTTTATCATTAGTTTTTTACCCTTATTTGTAGATTTTATACAGAAAAAAAGCTATGAGTCACTTCATAAAGTTCCTCATAGCTTAAGTATTAAAGCAATGCTAGTTTAAATTTTTTTCAATGTATGAATATATGCTTTTACTCAGATATCACATCAAGCTCCACTAGCAGCTTTTTAATAACAAATATAGCCTGAGCCCTCGTTGCATTTTCCTTTGGTCTAAATGATCCGTCTGGAAATCCTCTCATGAATCCCTTAGCATTTGAGAGAATAATATTTCTTCTTGCCCAGTTGCTTGCTGCAGCTTCATCATTAAATCTAATTTCCATTGTTGTTATTATGTCTCCAAGCCTCGTTCCAGATGCATGTTGGTAGGCCCTCATTATCATGGTTGCCATTTGTTCCCTTGTTATTGTATTATTCGGTTCAAATTTATTATCCTCAGTACCAGATACTATACCTGCCCCGTATGCCTTTGACACTACTTCTTTATACCATGCATCTTCAGCTATATCTTTAAAATCAACGCTATCTGGGTTCTCCTTTATTTCCAGTGCTCTTATAAGCAGTGCTGCGAATTCTGCCCTTGTAATGCTTTCCTTTGGTGCAAATTTATCTTCTGTTATGCCCTTTGCTATATGTCTTGAAGCCATTTTCTCTATATCTTCTTTTGCCCAATGATCTACTATATCTTCAAAGGTCTTATTGTATTCCATTGCTGTATATGCTGAGAAATGGTGTACTGTGAAGGTTATTGTTCCATCTTCATCTACTTTTCCACCAAGGTATTCCCATTGGTTATCTGTTTCATTAAAGTAATATACTCCTACCTTATCTTTATCCTCTATCTTTGAAGTATCAATATCTATTGTTATGGTCATTGGCTTGTTAAAGCTTGTAATCTTCTTTTCTCCTATGCTTAGATTAAAGTCATATACTAGTGATACTGATTCTCCCTCGGTCTTAGGAAGCTCATCCTTGATCTCGTCATAGGATAGTTTAGTGGCACTTAGTGATATTTTATCATTACTGCTGCCGATATCAAGTGTTCCAGGCTCAATCTTGAAGGACACTCTATCTGTTTCTACTACTAATGATTTGCTGTTTTCGTTTGCAGTGGAAATGATGTCTGCTTCCATTTCGACTTCTACTACATCAACATTTTCTCCAGTTTTAACATCTATTACTGCTGATGTCCCAGCTTGATTCTTTAATATATCCTTTAATATATCTTCATCTACATCAATTTTAGCTTGTTTTTTATCATCTTCATCTACTAAGGTTATAGTTCCTGTTTCTCTTTCTATAGTTTCTTTTTCATCAGCCGGCAAGCCTCCGCCGCCGCCACCTCCACCGCCTCCACCAGACGGTGCTTCTCCTGTAATTGGCCCAACTGCGTTACTTCGTACTGCTATGCCTTCTTCCTCTGCTGTCTTTGGAGTTACTTCAAATTTGATATATTTTCCATCTTCACTTTCTTTCAATTTATATGTAGTTCCATTAGCTCCAGCAATTGCTGTGTATGTTCCATTTCTAGAATCTGAGCTTAACCATCTATAGGCTGAGTGGTTTTGTGCACCTTCGTCTAAAGCATTGAATTCGTATTGACCTGTTAGAGTATTGTCTACTTTAGGTGTTCCTGAAATAGTTACACCGCTTGCTGTTAAGAAGTCTTTACCAGCTAGACTGGCATAATAAGCTCCTAAAGCCTCATAATTTGTTATATTATTATCTACTAAGTATAGGTATTGCAAGTTAGATAATCCACTTAAAGGGCTTATATTATTTATATTATTGTTGCTTATTCTTAAATAACTTAAGTGTTCAAGTCCCCTTAAGCTGCTGATATCACTAATCTGATTCTGGGCAAGACTTAAATCAGTTAATTGGTTCATACTGCTTAATGGATTTATGTTACTGATGCTGTTATTGTCTAGTTTCAAATGATATAAATCTTCCAGTTGACCTATTGGAGTAATATCAGTGATGTTATTACCTGAAAGGCTTAATTCCTGTAGATTTATAAGGTATTCAATTCCTCCAAGGCTTGATATTTCTTTATCATTTGCTATAAGCTTTGTTATTTTTTCAACATCGTCTTTATAAATATCTGAGCTATCTCCTGATGAGCCGCCTGAGCCTCCACTATATGAATCTTCACTACTAGATTCAGCTGTATATATATGCCAATATCCATAATCACTATTATCAATTGCTTCACGAACAGCCTTTTCAAGATTTGGATCATCTATTTTTATATCCTGCCTTTCAACTAATACTCTGTATTCTCCTTTTTCATATTCATCATATCCCTGTACTTCAAGATAATATGTCCCTTTAGATAACTCTTGGAACATGTAAAAGCCTTCTGTCTCTGAATGGATAATATTTTCATCTTCATCATATAAAACTCCATTGATATCTGCTCCTCCAGCAAAAGTATCTCCCATTGCTGATATCTTATATGTTCCTTCTTCATCTATTTTAAATTCAAAAACGTCTATATCATCGCTATCACTAATCATCCCATATATAAATTGATTTAATGATATAGCTCCTGCATTATCCAAACTGTCTCCATAATCATCTTCTCCTGATTCAACAATCAGTGTATACTTGCCTATAGACCATTCATTTCCACTTACTTCAATATAATATATTCCTTTAGATAATTCTTCAGTTATTAGAAAGTTCCAATCATTACGACTATGACTATAATAACTTCTGACTATAGATTCTTCATTTTCATCAAATAGTATTCCATCAGTATCTGAAGGTCCTTCAGTATAGATTTTGTATATACCCGGGTTTTCCACTTCAAATTTAAAATAGTCAACGTCTGCTGTATAGTTAGTTTCTCCCTCTATGCGGTCGCCAATATTCATGGTTTTCGCTGTAGAAATATTATTGCCATAATCATCCTTCATATCTTCAGTATTAATTATTTCTATATATATTCCATCAAGATCTTCTTTACCTAACAATATCATCTCTGCATTGAAGCTTAATGCTGTAGTACCATTGCTATTGTAATATCCTTTCGTCACATATTGACCTTTAATATCATCGTATTCTGAAATAGTATATTCTATCCTGTAATGCCCAATGAATGGAAATATTATCTTGTATTGAATTGAATTTTCACCTTCAGGAATTGTTAGTTGGTTTAATATTTTCGAATGATCAAAATCGAATAAATCATCTATTGTATAATTCAAATCAATTTTTACATCTAGTCCACCTTCAGGTGCAACTTCACCCTCAGGTAATGATATGGTTCCTGATATAGAACTATTTTCAAAATATCGCATATTAGAATTGAAGTAATTATCTTTCCCCTCAACATATAGTACACAATTATCTGTTTTTGAAAATTCTAAAGATGTATTTCCACGGCCATAAACCATATCTATAACAGTTAACTCCTGTGGTTCATCTATCCATTCCTTGCTATCATTTTCATTAATTTGATATTCTCTCATCATTAATGAAAAAGAACCATATACTTCTTCATTTACTGTTCCTTTACTACTGTTTGCTCTAAGATTAACACTAAGTATGGAGGATTCTTCAGCATAATCCCATCCATACATGTAAAAATACAATTCATTGAACTCATATGGAGGTAATGCTTCGCTACTATCATCTCCGTTTATTAAACCATATCCATAACTGTCATCTTTTCCTAAATCGCCTAAATCAACTGCATTATTTTTAATTTTATCCTCTATCTCACTATAGCTCAGAGATGGTTCATTTGCTCTTATAAGGGCTGCAAGTCCTGCAACAAAGGGTGATGCCATTGAGGTTCCATGTTTTAAATCATATCCATTAATCCCAATACTAGAATCTTGGTTCATTGGAATAGTACTTAAAATATCATTACCGGGTGCCGCTACATCTACCTCTAATCCTCTGTTAGAATAAGAAGCTCTTTTAATAGCGTCTACATAATAATCAATTGCCCCAACACCAATAACACCATCAAAGGCTGCTGGATAACTAACAAGTCTACTATACTCATTACCTACGGCAGCCACAACTACTATATCCTTGACTAATGCATTATTTATTGCATCTTCTACTGCCATGCTTCGATAATAAGTTCCTAAGCTCAAATTAATTATATCTGCACCATTTTCAACTGCATAGTTAATACCTTTTACTACTGTTTCAGTACTTCCTTCTCCATTTTCATCTAAAACCTTTACAGGCATGATTTTACTTCCACCTGCAACACCAGCAATTCCTTTGCTATTGTTCCTTATTGCTGCAGCTATCCCTGCAACATGGGTTCCATGTCCCCTATCGTCATCAGCCATATCATCGTTATTGATGAAGTCATATCCACCTACTATACTATCCTTTAAGTCTTCATGGTCTAAATCAACACCGGAATCCAGAATAGCTATAGTTACTTTTTTCATTTCTTCTTCTGTAATCTCCTGCCATAAGCCATTCACATTTACAGCCTCTAATCCCCACTGCCAACCGTTTAAAAGATACTCATCATTTGAATAAACCTCATCTGAAACGGTTGTTTCAAATGACCTTACTACATATACAGGCTCTGCATACTCTATGGCTGGATTCTTCTTAAGCTCCTCTACAACCTCTAAGACATTTACTTCCTTTGAAATCTCTAAACTACTGATTCCTATTTCTTCGTAGTTTTTAATGCTAGCTGCCGATACCTGATATGCTGCTGTGCTTTTTGCTAGAGCACTTATATCATCTCTGTACTTTACTAGTACTTTTCCAGGTACAATATCAGCCTCATTAACTTGTTGAATCTTACTCTCCATTACCTCTACAATTTTACTTATTTCTTTGCCTTGCTCCTCAGCTACCTTTTCACTGCCTTCATTGGCAAAGGCAATAGAAAACTGGGAAAACATAAGCACTGTCATAAGTAAGATTGCAATACTTTTCTTTAGTGATTTTTTCATAAAGACCTCCTTGTGAATCTCTTTAAACAGATTTGATTTTAAATTGTCACTATTTATCTATTTTAGCAAAATAATTACTATGTTTTTGTCGTATTTTGTCTGAATTCAAACTTTTTTTGCGAATAATTTTTTTAGTTCTTTAACACTAATTCATTATAGTCTTTAAGTCCTATTATCATTTATATATGATTCAATAGCTTATAGGATTTTTACTTTAAAGTCGAATATCTTTTGCAATTTTTGTAAATTATATACAGAATCATTGGTTTTAAGGGTATTTTTTTACTTTCAAATTATAGCTTGTTTATAAGACGTTATTTATTTACCATAAATATTTGGGCTTAAGCGTAAAAAACTGTTATAAAATCCGATATTAAATGTACAGGATTTTATAACAGCATCTCTTAACTATCTATAATTTATTTAATTCAATTTCATTAAGCTCCTTGGCATATCTTCAAGCTAAATAATAATATCTAATTTTATCAGATCATTAAGCTTCCATAACCCATTTTGGTCTTTTTTAAGTCTAATGAACTTCTCAAAGCTTTCAACATTTTCAATATTTTCATAATCTTCATCATAATATGCTATAGGAAGAATCATTTTATATATGGACTCTGTTTCATTTTCTAAGACTCCACATAATTCAAATTTGGCATCCTCCCACATAATCTTCTTGTCTGCTAATATTCCAATACCTCCGACTTCAGATGAATAAAGTTTTCCTTTGTATTCTATATATCTTCCATTGTATAAAATAGTGGTTTCTTCAATATTATAAGGTTTTAGAAAATCATTTATAGTTTCATAAGTGTAATATTGTGATAAAAAGTTTTTTAAGCCTTTAATATCTCCAATACCTTCTTCTGTAACTAAATAATACTTGTATGTACGCTTCTCTCCAGAGTTAGTATATATATAGAAGCTCTCGTATTCTGATAAGCTATAATTAAAGCGTTCTAAGAAAAAATACTTCGTATAAATATTATGAGCATTTTGCACAAGATTAGTTATTTCATCATTCTTTAGTAATTCTTGACTATAACTTGGGTTATTTTTTTCCATTTCTTTTATTAGATTTTTTAATTCCTCAAGTTCCTCACTCAACCTTACATTATCTTCCATCAATAATTCTTCTACAGTTCGAGATGGCAGTATATCTATGCTTTTCAATATATTAATTATTTGATTTTTATTTCGATCATAGCAGTCCTTACTTAAATTTAATATTGCACCATAAAATCCATCATCCAAAATAAGATACATCATATACCTTTCATCACTTTCTAGCTTCAATAAAAAACCCTCAATACCTGTTTCTGTAGCAAATTCTTCTCTTATTATACTATCTGACATTGGAATACCTTTAGGTCCACTTTGACCAAAAACATAGATACTTTCTGTTTCATCACTTTCTACATAAATAGTAATCCCACCATCTGGACTCCCTTCATATTGATCATTTCCCTCCCAAGTTTCAGCCTCTACTGTTTTCCAATCCGAAGGATATTTAACACTAAATCTAAATCCTTCGTTTTCATATGTTTTTAAGTTTTCCTTTATTTCTCCTTCTTCTTCACTATTTAAAATTCTTTCATGATTATCTTCTTGGTCTTTAATATCATTTCTAATTATATTGCTATTTTCATCTTTAGTCGCTTTCGACGTACTGCATGCTGTGAAAATAATAATGAAGCATAATAATATTACAGATACTAATTTATAATTTCTCATTCAATCACATCCTTATATTTAATATACACCAATTTTCTACTGTTAAAGAAGCTGTAAAAAACTTTATTAACAGTGATCATGTTGCATAATTAAACTTGTAAACTGGTGTGGTTATATATACAAATTTTTAAGTATTGAAAAAATAGATATCATATGAAGTTTATTTATTTAAAAGTAACTATTGGATCAAAATCTATTTTATATACATAAAGAAACAACTTAGAAGGATTATATAAAGTAACCAACAATAGAGTGAAATAAAACCAAAAGGATTTTGATATTTTATTTTAGTGATTTCAATGAATCTGTTTTCACCTTTAAAATATATCAAAAACAGGTTCATTGCATAAGCGAAAATAAAATATCAAAATCCCTACTTCACATCAATATAATTTCTTTCATTGTTAAAGTTAAATACCTATATAGGATTCATATAGAATAATAGCCAATACCTCTCCATAATAGTAGTTTAACGGTAAATATCAAAACATCTCATTAATCTCCTTTGCTTCTTAGAGCATTAAGCTCGGCTGTAAAATATTATGTCTATCAATTAACTCCTCCGACAAGTCTATTATTTTACCCATAGAATATTGGTCAGAAATCTTTTTCATATTGGAAACCATTTCATTATAAACCCGGGGATTCTTTCTAAGGTATTCCAATTTTTCAGGTAGTGTTCCAATATCATCAACACAGATTGCTGCGCCTACCTTTGCAAGGAAATCTGCATTTTCCTTTTCTTGACCCGGAATTGCAAAGGGAATAATCATTGGAAGTTTTTTGGAAAGTGCCTCCGTCGTAGTCAAACCACCGGGTTTTGTAATAATTATATTTGCTATATCCATCATTTCAGGAATATTCTTTACAAATCCGTGGATTGTCAACCTGTTCTTTTCAACAGCATCTGAATATTTTCTTAGTAGACTATTATAAAGGCTTTGATTTCTTCCACAAACTACTTCCAGATAATAATCCTCTGACTCCATAACCAGTTGTTCAACTACCTTTGCAATATCCTTTGATCCCATACTTCCCCCCATAACCAATACATAGAACTTTTCACTGGCTTCTGGTTTAAAGTATTTGGGTTTTGTATCGCCTTGAAATGCTTTTTTTACTGGAATCCCATATGGATATATCTTGTTTTCGGGAATATTTCTATCCACAAGTGTCTTTTTAGTATATTCACTTCCAGTTATATAAGCGTCCACAGTTGGTGAAACATATGCATAGTGGGCTTTAAAATCTGTAACAACTGATATAAAGCTGCAATCTATACGGTTTTTGACCTTTAGCTGATCTATTAATCCCACAGCAAAGGGATGGGTTGCTATTATTACATCTGGATTAATTTCTTCAATTCTCCTGTATACTTGACGTTTGATGACCATGTAACCTGCTCTTGTCAAGCGGTTAAAGCTTTTCCTATCTCCCGCTCTATAAAGGACTCCATAAAAGCCTGGAAATTTTTGTGCCAAAACCCTATATCCATCGGCCACAAGCCTATTCATCACTTTAGACGTATCTTTAAAAAAATCTAATTTATAGGTAAGGTAACCCTTTTCTTCATATTTTTCTTCCAAGGAACGTGCAGCTTGATTATGCCCTTCCCCAGTTGAAGCTGTTAAAATTAGAACTTTCTTCATGCTTTACCATCCTTCCCGGTAATAATGGTTCTACTTCTATCTATTATATAAGAAAATATTTCATCAAACATGAGGATTTTATTAAAAGTTTCTTAAAAAATATATATTCTTTAGGGATTTTACATTGAAGTTTAACTTATACATCTTAATTTTCATTGCAATATCAATAAGAATTTAAATGAATAAATTAAATTTCATATTGAAAACCCT
>JANQEZ010000159.1 GCA_028278115.1 Clostridia bacterium | reverse complement strand
ATGACAGGCTATCCTTCTGACCAGTCTCAATTAGTCGCTAGTAGGTCGAGACAACCCTAATAGCGGTTCCCGGCATAATGACGTCCAGTCCTAAGCGGCCGGTAGGCTCAGGAGGGACGAGCTGCCCTTAGGCAGCTAAAGCGTAATTATTATCTGCGTTTATATTTAAGTGCCCAGTTCTTTATCGTGTACCCCAAGCAAAAACACGGCTCGCTACTCATGACTCCATACCCCCGTCGAAACCAGTACGCCCCCAAGCATATAAAAGTGTCTTAGCTGCTTTTTAATTGGTTTTTAGTTCTAGGTTATTAAGTCATTATTATTAGTCTTCTCAAAAACAATTATTATAAGACATGAATTATTTATTATCTTTAATTTAATATGATTTTTGCCTTTGTCTTAATTCCTTCTGTATTCTTCTTTGGGCATCCTTTTTAGCTATGGTATCTCTCTTATCATGCAGCTTTTTACCCTTTGCCACAGCAAGCTGGAGTTTGACCAAACCCCTGTCGTTGATATACAATTGTAGAGGAATTAAAGTCATGCCTTTTTGATTTATATAGCCTATGAGCTTTCTTATCTCCCTTTTATGAAGCAATAGCTTTCTAGGTCTAGTAGAGTCTACATTGAAAATATTCCCTTTTTCATAGGGACTTATGTGGACGTTATGAAGGATTACTTCACCATTTTTTACCTCTGCATAGCCATCCTTTAGATTAACCATACCGAGTCTGATGGATTTAACTTCTGTTCCCTTTAGGGATATACCTGCTTCATAGGTTTCTTCTATAAAATATTCATGTCTTGCCTTTTTATTATTTGCAACAACTTTTATCTTAGCCATACTAAGCACCAACTTTGTTTTCTATTTTGGATGCAAATATTATAGTATCACAAACAATATCATTTGTCAATATCAAGATAAAAAACAATAAATGCTCCCTCCAAATACATACCTAAAACCAGTTCTCCTTTTGTTTTTACTTGTTCACCACAGTTATATTCTCTTAAATATTCATATTTTAAAACGATAAACTTAAACAAGCTTTTTAATTTCCTCTGCTCTAAGCCCCCACCTGTGTTCCTACTACTATTTGAATTCTAGAGCTAAGGATTATAACATGAATTTTTTTACTACCTCTGCTACACCATGATTATCATTGGTATAAGTGATATAATTACTTGCTTTTTTTACCTTGTCCTCAGCATTTCCCATTGCAACACCTAGACCAGCATATGTAATCATACTTAGGTCGTTTTCATTATCACCAATGGCAATGATTTCTTCCTGCTTTACTCCTAAAGACTTAGCAAGATTTTGAACTGCCTTACCCTTGGTGACACCTTTATTCATAATATCAAGCATATTTGATAATGACTTATGGGCTTCCACATCCAATGTAGAGTTTAATATCTCTGCAATTTTATCAATCTTCTCTAAATCATCATCTTGAATCCCAAATTTGTAAATAGTTTCCCTCTTTATAACTTCTTTACTATCTTTAACCAGCT
>JANQEZ010000054.1 GCA_028278115.1 Clostridia bacterium | reverse complement strand
TTTTTTCTTCAAAACAATAGGTTCTATTAAGTTTGCCCTTTTTTAAACGTTTCCTTCATTTTCTTTTAAAATATTATCTTGACATATTACCAGATTGCTCTCTTAGTTTATTTTACCATTTTTCATAATATATATAACTTGTTTTTATATATTTTTGTAGGAGGTTTGAGTTTCTTAAACAAAAAATAAATGATGCCTTTACAAAGACACCATTTACCACGTAAACAAACTAGCTTTTTTACAACCATTACTTCTTAAGCATCATCAAAATTTCTATCTCATAGCTTTCTTTTACTTGTCTGAGGTTTTCTATTCCTTTATCACAATACTCTTTAAGTGGTAATTTCAAATACTGGGAAAAAACATTTTTCATTCCTTCATTACTTTTCATATTTGCTTTAATCTCGGCTTTAACTCGATATACTAAGCCCATCTCTAAGGGACTCTTAAGCTTCTCAGAATAATGATAGGCATTTTTTAAGTTCCTTAGGGCTGAGTTATATTTTCCTTCTTTACATTTAACAAGGGCAAGAAAACCTTCTGCAGTTGAACGCCCCCATAGAGTTCCTATTTCCTTATAAATATTAATAGCTCTACTTAAGTATTGTTTAGCCAATATATAGTCTCCCTTTTCAAAGGCCGCTTGTCCCGCATTGGTATTAAAAACGGTTAAGCCCCTTAGAAGCTTTTTCTTTTCACAAATCCCCATTGCTTTATCATAATACATCAAAGCTTCTGAAAATTCCATATTATGCCTTCGTATTTCACCGATATAGTTATAGCAGGCCGCAATATTTAAGGAGTATTTTCCTTCACCTTTATCCAGTTTTTTCAGTACCTTTATAGATTCCTTAAATAATTCTTCTGCCTCAAAATATTCTTCAAGCATGGTTTTATATATGCCCTTTAATCTTAGAAAAATTGCTATCTCCTCATTGAGCTTATGTTGGTAGGCAATTTTCAAACCCTTTTCAATACAGGCTCCCATCAACCTAGTTCTATGGGTTTGTATACCGTAATATATATTCTGCTTATATCCCTTTAAAGCGTATTTATAGGATTTTATACTAAGGGCTCTTTGGGTCATTTCTTCAATAATCCCAATTCCTTCAGTATATTCCCCTTCCCTAATCAAATATCTACCCTTTAAATGAAGAAATGCAATTTTTAATACTACTACTTCCCCACCGTATTCGTCCTTTTGCTTTAGCTTGGAAAAGAGCTTTTCAATATCCCCAAAGTATTTTAAAACCTTTTTTCTACTCAGCTCCTTAAAATTCGTTTCTTTTAGAGCCACATCATCTATTACTGGAAAAAGCTCATGCTTTACATCTAGATAAAGGTCTAAATACTTTATAGTATATTTAATTGTGCTAAGGACATTTCCTGCGTTTGAAAAATGATAAATAATTTTGGGATAAAGGGAGACATCACCCTTGTTGTTTCTGAGGGACTTTGATATAATGTTTCCTATCTTATTATGAAGTATTCTTCTCTTTGCTGAGGATAAGCTGTTGTAAACAAAATCCCTAAGCTTTTGATGTGTAAAGGTAAAGGCAATATCGCCTCCCTCAATCTCCTTCATTATATATTTACTCTGTAACTGCTCCATAATTTCGACAATTTCAAAGTCATCCTTACCTGAAATTTCAATTAACATATCTAGCTGTACTTTGTCAAAAAACATACAGGATATATTTAATATTTTTTTCACATCATCGGATATCCCTATGAATTTACTTCTAAGTACATCCTTTATCTTTGGTGAAATAGAATTATCAAAGTCTCCATTATTTTTTAACATGTTTAAGTATTCTATCAGGAAAAATGTGTTTCCATCGGTTTCCTTATATATCTTTTCTTTTATATTTTTATCTATGTTTTTATCTTCTAGATATCTAAAGGTAAATTCTTCTACTTCCTTACGTGTAAACCTCTTTAATTCAATGATTTCTATTAAGTTCCTACAGCCTAGCATAGTAACTAGACTATCAATTTTTTCATAATCTTCATTTCTACAGGTTCCTATCAAAAGAATGTTTTTATTTCTGAGAAGTATACTGGATAACAGTGATAGACTAAGATCATCTATCCACTGAATATCTTCAAATATAAATACTATCTTTCTTCTTTCAATAATATTTTTTAAAACCCCGTGTATTGCTTCCTCTATTACACTAAATTTCAAGGTATCAAGAACTTCTACTGGATTTCTATTTTCTATTAAATTTTCTCTATCAAACAAGGGAAAAACATAGGAAATCATTTTTTTCCACGTAGGTGAAATGCTTATATTCTGCTGCTTAATAACCTTTGAAATATTTAAAAATATTTCATTCCAAGGTTTTAAAAAATATCCCTTCTCAGCTTGGTAGCAATCGGTATCAAAAATATACACATTTTCATCTTCAATATACTGGTAAAACTTATCCTTTAGCTTCGTTTTTCCAATTCCTGCTTCTCCTTTGATTATAATAGACCTGTACTCTTTATAATCTATAAAGGCTTCAAAATTTTTCTTTAAAGCTGTGATTTCTTTTTCTCTGCCAAAAAACAATTCCCTCGAGGTTTTAAGATTCTCTCTCTCTTTTACCCTAGATAATCCTTTAATCTCATTTACTATATTTATTGTTTTTATATCCGGTGTAATCCCTAATTCCTTTTTAAGTATTCCCCTGAGCTTTTCATAAGTGCCAATGGCTTTATTATAGATGCCAAGGTCTTTATAAATAGTCATAAGTAATCTATATGGCCTCTCATCAAACTCGTCTTGTGCAATTAGAAGCTTTAGATAGTTTTCCGCTCTTTCATAGTCTCCTTTTTCTATATAAGCATCCGTTAGCTCATATAGCTTTGATATGTATAGGGCATTATAAAAGTCCCGTTTTGCAAATAACCAGCTCTCAAATTCGTCGGCATTTTTTACTCCAAAGCCCTTTAGAAAAGCTCCTTTATATACATTAATGCCTTCTTCATTATCTCTTATAAAAATATTTACATCACTTTCTATTTCTATATCGGGATTTAAGACGACTGTCGATTTCTGAGGAGATATTATGATATCCATATCAAAGGATTTCCTTATTTTATACATTGCATTCCTTAGGTTTTTTTTAGCTATCTTTTCTTCGCTGTCTCCCCAAAAAAGGGCAACTAATTCATCCCTAGTAGCTTGTCTATTAACTACTAAATAATAAAATAAGGCCTCCGCCTTTGTAAAAGGGAACTTGATTTTTCTACCATCCTTCATTACATTAGGAGTATTAAACAATTTGACTTCTATAGTGTTCATCCTATCCCCTTCTTTTTTTCTTCTAGGTCAGACCCTTAAGAACAGTTACACTCTTTTGGGTCATAGCTTTTAGGACCGTTACATCGTTACACTCTTACAGGTCATTCTATTGTGTCCGTTACAAAATGCATAGTAAAGCGACTTTACTATGCATCTTTTTAACCTTTAACTGCCCTAAAGTACTTACCCAAGAGAATGTAACGCTGTAACCTTCCAATGAGATTTGACCAGAAAGTTTGTAACAGTCCTAAAAGACCTGACCCAAAAGCATGTAACGATCCATAAAGTTTCGACTCTAAAGCCTAAAAGGCTATTACTATACCTCCGTCATTTGCATATACTGTGCTTATTCCTGCGGTTTCAACTATTATTATATCTTTGAAGTTATATCTTTTCATAATTTCATCCTTTAGCTTTTGAGCCTTTTCAAGGCAATTGCAATGGGCAATACCAATGATTTTTTCTTCTAATTTCTCTCCCTTTTCCCCTATAACATCCACCAGCTTTTTTAAGGCTCTTTTAGACCCTCTAGCTTTTTTAACTAGCTGAATTTCTCCAGCATCGTTTGCTCCCATAATTGGCTTTATGGAAAAGGCTGTAGCAATCTTAGCAACTAACTTATTTATTCTTCCAGCCTTAATTAGGTTGTCCAAGGATTCTAAAAGAAAAACCGTTTTCATTTCTTTTATATATTCATCAACCTTTTCAACTATCTGATGCCTCTTATAATCAAGCTTCGATAGCTCTAAAATCTTAACTCCTATTAAAGTCTGAGCTACTGAGGCACTGAGGGAATCAAAAACATGTATGAATTTATCCTTAGACTTTTCTAAAAACATGTCTTTAGCCAAGACTGCACTATTATAGCTTCCACTAAGCTGAGAAGATAGAGTTACAACAAAAACATCCTCATCACCTTCAAAGCTTTTCATATATTCATTAGGTGAAGGACAAGAAGTCTTTGGAGACTTTTCAAATTTTTTCATCAGCTTTAATAATTCTTTTTGATCTAGATTTTCATCATCTACCAATTCTTTTCCACCAACCTCTATTTTAAGAGGCGTTATGCTTAGGTTAGCAATTTTCTTTAGCTCTTCATTTAAGTCGAAGCAGCTGTCTCCTATCAATTTTATTTTCATATCATTCCTTCTTTCTAACTTAACTCGTTGTGCTAGTAAAGCATTAATTTTAGTTTATCAATACTTAAGGGGGTTTTGATATTTCATTTGAGTGATTTTTATGAATCTGTTTTAACCT
>JANQEZ010000052.1 GCA_028278115.1 Clostridia bacterium | reverse complement strand
CATAGTTACATTTTATAATGTAACGAAAAAAAGGACATCTCTTTTTAAAGATTTGTCCTTTTTTTATTTGGCTATTTTCTATTTCCCGACAGCCCCTTTATAATTACTCAATTTTTTCTTGAATCATACTTTTAGAGTTGTAAATCCAATAAAAGGCATCTAAATTTTGATCTGCCAGATCGTTATTATTTATATCGAAGAAGTAGGCGATGCAAATTAGCTGAATACTTAAAAAAATGTACCACATTGAGTTCTTTTCATTTTGAGAAAGCCCATTGTACTCTTCGTATCCAGATATCATTATAGGTATTAAGTTTAACCATTGCTTTCTAGATGACTCCCTTTCAAAATCCCCTATAAGCAGTCCAGTGAGAATATAGGATAAATCAAAAACTTTCGGGGCTTTTCGGCATAAATCAAAGTCTATAAAGCCCTTCCACTCACCATCTTTAAAAATCATATTTTCTGGATGAGCGTCCCTATGGATAGTCTGCTTATCTAGCTTCTGAATAATAGAAACCATATTATCTTTTATGCTGTTTATAGTACTTTTGAATTTCTCTACCCTATCAATTGAGATATTTTTTTCAATAGCAGGTATTGTAGATGTAAATAGCTCCTTTAAAATATCCATCTCATGGACTTTATCGAGTGGTGTATAGCCTTTTAGTGCTTTATGAAGACCTCCTAAAACCTTTCCGTATTCATATATTATATCTGAATTATCTTTATCGTAACTATATAAGATGGATTCTCCTTCAACAAATTTATATACAGCATATAACTCATCATGGATTTCAAGCCACAGCACCCCATTAATACTTTTTAGAGGTGCAGATGCTGGAATATCCTTAGTCTTTAAATAGCTCAGCATCCTATGCTCTAAGACTATTATTTCTTTATTTTTCTTCTTTTTTAGAATATATGAGCTCCTTTCAGTGACAAGCTTATAGACACCAGATTTTATTTCAAAGCTTTCTAGGATTTCTTCAATTTCCCAATCCTTTAGTAATCCGTTGAAATTTTTCATATTTTCTATCTCCCTTTATTATGATATTCCCTAAACATTGACTAAATAAAAATAGTGATTTTATCTCCATTCTTTACAAAGTACTTTGGCTTTGAAACCCCTTCATTTACCAATATTCTCTGTTTTTTTATCTTCTTTTGTATTTGAGTTCTACTAAGGTCCGTTAAGTTTTCTGCCAGCAGATTATCTAAACGAATTTTGCAGCTTTCATTTCTAATAAAGATATCAACCCTTTCAATATCTTTAGAGCTAAGCTCTGACAATGAAAATTTATTGATGGTAAGCCTCTGACTTCCCTCGTTTTTATATTTATCCTTCTTCATATATGGATTATTTTCTAAGGAATCCGCTTGACTTAAAGCATTTGATTCCTTTGAAAGATATTTATTTAAAACCTTATTCCATGTATGTCCCTTCTCACATTTATATATGGCATACTGAAATATCTTTTTTCCATTTGCATTATGTCTCCTAATCATGGAATCATAAAAAGTAACCTTATTTCCACATCCGGAGCAGTATCTTTTTACACTGTCAATCCTGTCTTCGTATAACTCCCAAGTTAATGATAATTGATTCATTTACCTTACCTCCCTGATTGGTACAGGTAAGGCAAATTAGATAATAAATATTTCTTTTAAGTATCATATAAAACACCTTACCTGTAATTAATTGTCAAAAGTCATGTAGTATCTTTGAGTAGATATTGGCATAAGTTCACCTCCAGTTTAAAAATGTGTATAGAGCTCACATTTAAATCTATGTTTTGGTATTTGAATAACCAGTATTTTAAGGATATTCAAGGAATCAAAAGCCATAAGACCCATTGTGATTTCCATATAAAAAAACCCGCAGACAATTAAAAAAGTCTACGGGATTAATTATTAATATCTTACTTACGTATAAATCAAAGTATATACTTATATAGGTATTTTAGGTAAAACTACAACTTATACACACCTCAAAATGCCCAGAATCGTCGCATATTTGAGTCATGTATAAGTTAAGTTTTACTCTA
>JANQEZ010000040.1 GCA_028278115.1 Clostridia bacterium | reverse complement strand
ACTCTGCCAGCAGTCAGTTTTTTATAATGGATGGAGATAATGAATATCTAGATGGCAAATATGCAGCATTTGGTAAACTGATAGATGGTGAAGAGACTCTAGATAAGATAGCAAACACACCAGTACAAAAAAATTCTTTTACTGGAGAGCTATCTGACCCTACAGTGAATGTCATAATAAAGAAGATAACAGTGAGTGATAACTAAATTTAAAAATGAGTTAATAATATATTTATAGATGTGTGATTAAGAAGTTTTACTGTCAATGCTTTTGCTGTGAGTCAAATAGGAATAGCAGCTTTGGCTAGGAAGTATCTCAAAAAAGGTTAAGTTTCTAAGTCATATATCTAATAGAAAGGGATGATTATATTGGCAAAAATAAAAACTAAAACCATGTCTTTAGCGGAAGCTGAGAAGCTAGGGATTGAATCATGGAGTAGATGGGAATGCGAGCCAAGCAAATTTGATTGGGAGTATAATGAGCAAGAGACTGCCTATGTATTTGAAGGAGATGTAATCGTCACATCTGGAGAAGAGTCTGCTTATATTAAAGAAAATATGCTGGTTTCCTTTCCAAAGGGAATGAAGTGCACTTGGGAAGTTAGAAAGACAATTAAAAAAGCATACACCTTTAATTTTGAAATAGACTAAAGAAATAAATCATTGATAAAAATGTTTATATTTGCTATAATAAAGTGAAATTTGTCGATAAAAATAAATAATGAGCTAATTAGGTTCTCCTTTGGAGATTAATAGGGAAAGAGGTGTAAAACCTCTGCAGCCCCCGCTACTGTAATGGCTGACGAAATCTATTTTATACCACTGTGATTTTATCATGGGAAGGTTAGAAAGTAGGAAGAAGCCAGAGCCAGGAAACCTGCCTAAATTAGATGTAATCGAATCTTCGGTGGGAAGATATTGTTTAGTGTAATGTGCATTTTGTTTTTGCATATTCTCTTTTATACGATATTAGAGCTAGCCGATAATGGCTGGTTTTTTTATTGCTAAGGAGCTAAAACATTTTTTGCATGAAATTGCATGTGTCAAGCGAAGTAGATTTAGGCGGCATAGAGAATTGCAAACCATTACCAGCTAAATATTAGAATGAGATGTTTTTCTTTAAAGCCCATTAGGATTACCCTAATACTTGTAACTTGTAACTTGTAACTTGTAACTTGCAACTTGTAACTTGGAACTTGGAACTAAAATGCCTCACCAGACGCCTTTGTACTTGAAAAAGTATAAAATATCATCACGATATTTTTATAAATAATTCAATAAAAGGAGAATACATATGAAAAAAATATCTTTGCTTTTAATAGTTGTTTTGATGATTGCCTTTACAGGCTGTTCAAGCAATGAGGCTCCAAAACCTGTAGATGAGGAAATAAAAAATGTAGAAGTTAATGACGAAGAACTACAAGAGGAAAAGACGTATAAACCTGTAACATTTAATTATGATATTTACGATAACAACTACGAAGTGATCTTTGAAAAAGCTCCTGAAAGAGCTGTTACATTATCTCAATTTATGACAGAAATGCTGCTGGCATTGGGGCTAGAAGATAGAATGGTGGGAACAGCTTATATGGATAATGAAATCTATCCAGAATTTAAGGAAGCCTATGAAAGCATACCTATCCTTTCTGACAAATATCCAGCTAAAGAAGTACTATTTTCAGTAGAGCCGGATTTCGTTTCCGGATGGAGGTCAGCCTTTAATGAAAAAAGAGTAGCTTCCGCCTCTGAAATGATGGAAAATGGCATGAATCCATATTTAGCTATATCCATTGGAGGAGATGGTTCACTGGAAACGGTTTACGAGGATTTTAGAGACTTAGGAAAAATATTTGAGGTAGAAGAAAAAGCAGAAGAGGTAATTTCAAAAATGCAGACAGAAATTAAGTCGATTCAAGATAAAGTTGGGAATGTATCTGACGAAGAGATGATTAAGGTTTTCGCCTACGACTCCGGTGAAAATGAACCCTTTGCTGTAGCCGGTGGAGGAATAAGCGGAGATATTTTAAGGCAGGCCAAAGCTAAAAACATATTTGATGACATTAAAAAAGGTTATGCTACCGTATCCTGGGAGGAAGTGGTTGAGAGAAATCCGGATATGATTGTGATAGTTGATTATGGAGATACAGATTATGACACAAAGCTAAACTTCCTAAAGCAACATCCCGCTCTGAAGGGTTTAAATGCTGTTAAGGAAGAAAGGTTTGTAAAAATAGGACTTGCGGATATGTCACCTGGAATAAGAAATGTAAAGGCAATAGAAGAGCTTGCAAAGGGTTTCTATCCAGAAAAGTTTGAATAAAATGAAAAACTTAGATAATAAACTTTATTCTGCATTATTATATATGACTTTGTCCATAGGATTAATATTCTCTATTATAGCCTCTATTAGTTTAGGGGCTGTAAGATTAGATTTCAATGATGTATGGAAGATTATAGCCAATAAAATGTTCTTAAATAATATATTTCAAAATACATGGAATATATCTACCGAGAATATAGTCTGGAACCTGAGATTTCCTAGAACTATACTAGCGATCATTGCAGGCTCTGGACTTTCAATTTGTGGAATAATGATGCAGGCTTTAACTAAAAATCCTCTGGCAAACCCATATATTTTAGGAATATCATCGGGAGCATCCACTGGAGCTGTGATGGTAATAATATTTGGAGGCTCAAGGCTATTTGCATTACAAAGTGTTTCTTTTGGAGCATTTATAGGAGCTTTATTTACAAGCCTATTGGTTTTTGTACTTGCTAGAAAAAATGGAGTTTTTTCTTCCACACGCTTAGTACTAACCGGTGTATCTGTGGCAGCACTATTTTCAAGTATAACGAGCTTTTTAATATTTACAGCTAAGGAAGTTTCAAAGGTTAGAGAAGCACTATTCTGGATGACGGGAAGCTTGGCTGGGGCGAAATGGGATAGGCTTTTATGGCCCGCTTTATGGCTTCTAGTCTGTTATTTATTTCTAATAATATTTTCAAGGGGACTAAATAGTTTACTACTTGGAGAAGGAGCTGCAACCACTCTGGGAGTGAATACAAAATTCTTTAAAAATGCTATTCTATTCCTTGGGAGCATTTTAACGGGATTTGTGGTGTCTATGACTGGGGTTATAGGATTTGTGGGGCTGATAGTCCCTCATATATCAAGAACACTGGTGGGCTCGGATCATAGG
Source organism: Clostridia bacterium (assembly GCA_028278115.1). Lineage (GTDB taxonomy): Bacteria > Bacillota > Clostridia > Peptostreptococcales > Caminicellaceae > JANQEZ01. Next base: position 1,060 of record JANQEZ010000040.1, on the reverse strand, counting down.
AAGGTAGCAGCCCTATCTATATTTATAGGACCTATTTTACTTATCTGGGCAGATGTTTTAGCAAGGATATTAGCTAGACCCGAGGAGATACCAATCGGAATAATTACAGCCTTTCTAGGTTCACCATTTTTTATATGGCTGATTAGAAAAAGTTCTTATTCATTTGGAGGAAAAGATGGCTAAACTGGAAGTATGTGATTTGGGATTTTCTATAGAAAATAAAAGAATACTAGACAATATAAATTTATGCATAGAGGAAAATAAATTTGTGGGGCTTATAGGACCTAATGGATGTGGTAAGTCAACGCTGCTTAAAAATATATATAGAATATACAAGCCCCATGTAGGAGCTGTATATCTAAACAAAGTGGATATAGGAAAAATAAGAAGTAAGGAAGTAGCAAAGAATATGTCAGTGGTCTTTCAAGAAAATAACCATCAATTTGAGTTCACTGTAAAGGAAATTGTTTTGATGGGAAGATATGCCCATAAAGGCATATTAGATAATAATACAAAACAGGACGAAGAAATGGCTCTAAGGTCTTTGGAGAAGGTTGGATTAAAGGATTTCTATAACAGAAGCTTCCTCAGTCTGTCAGGTGGAGAGAAGCAGAGGGTTTTAGTGGCTAGAGCTTTAACACAGAATGCAAAAATGATAATATTAGACGAACCTACAAATCATCTAGATATTAGATATCAGCTTGAAATAATGGATATTATAAGTGATTTGCAGGTGACAGCCTTTGCCGCGATTCATGATTTTAATATTGCATCTAATTATTGTGATTATCTTTATGTAATGGAAGAGGGAAAAATTAAGTATCACGGAGAAACAAAAGAGATACTTACAAGTCAGATGTTTGAGGAAGTCTTCGGGGTTAAATCATATGTATTTAAGAATCCCTTTACAAATAAGATTCAAATATCCTTTTACTCAAAATCTTCTGATAAATAAAAATTGTGTTTAGAGGTGAAAAAATGCAAAATAAATATAAAAAAGGTATATTAGTAGTTAGCTTTGGAACTAGTTATGAAGATACTAGAAAAGCAAATATTGAGG
>JANQEZ010000191.1 GCA_028278115.1 Clostridia bacterium | reverse complement strand
TAAGGTCCTTATAGTAGAGGATGATCCAATGGTTAGGGAGATTAATGAGAAGTTTTTAAGCAGGGTTGAAGGGTACAAGCTGTATGATAGCGTCAACTCCATTAAAAAAGCAAAAGAAATCCTATTAAAGGGAGTTCCAGATGTAGTACTTTTAGATATATTCTTCCCACAAGGGAAGGGTTTAGAGCTTCTAAAGTGGATACGCTTTAAAGATATAAAATGTGATGTTATTCTAATCACCGCTGATAAAAGTATGGAAACCGTGGAGGAAGCATTTAGATACGGAGCTGTAGATTATTTGATAAAGCCCTTTGTATTTAAGCGGTTTAAAGAAGCTATGATTCAATATCAAAATAGAAAAAATAATTTTGGTAATATTGAAGACGTAGAACAGGATTTAATTGATAAATATACCATCAAATCAAAAAGGGGTACTGTGCAAAATGAAGATGAGGTTATTGACCTGAAGGGCTTTAGTCAACATACCTATGGAAAGATACTAGAATGTATTGAAGAAATGAGGGAAAAAGCCTTTACCGCTCAAGAAATAGCCCAGAGCGTTGGTGTTTCAAGAATTACTGCCAGGAGATACCTTGACTACCTTGAAAAAGAGAAAAAGCTTGCCATAGAGCTGGAGTACGGAAAAGTAGGAAGACCAAAAAATAAGTATAGATTGAAAAAAGAGTAGGGAAGACACGTAAAAGAGTTTTTTGTTCTAAGTTGAAAGTTCTAAGAGTTTAGCTATCCTTCTAGGTGAAAAAAGAAAAGCCTAAAAGAATGACATGAGACTTAGAACTTTGAACTTAGAACCTAGAACAAGCAAAGTGTCTAGGTAACTTTGCTTGCTACCTAACTAAAAAAATCGAATAAATTGGAACAATAATTATGCTTAAGACCGTTGTAAAACCCACCATAAAGGAGACGTATTTAGAATTTACTCCATAAAACTCAGATACTAGAGCTGCTTGGGTTATTATTGGCATAGTTGCTTCTACTATAAAGACCCTATTTAAAATATCAGGCAAATCAAAAAGCTTTAGGCAAAGGAACATAATAAATGGTGAAATTATGAATCTACCTATTAATATAAGATAACTAGGCATGTCCAGTTTAATTTCCTTAAAGTTAATTGAATATATTACAATACCTATAAAAAACATAGATAATGGAGTAGTTAAGTTTCCAATGTATCTAAAGGAGCTGACCATAAAGGCTGGTAGCTTTATCTCAAGGAAAACTAAAGAAAGTCCAATAAGAAAGCTTATAAAGGGAGGAGAAAAAATCTTCTTTATGGATTCAAGGGGAGAGAATTTTTTATTATCATGGGAGCTATTTTTCTGTATACTAAAAATCCCAAGGGTCCAAAATAAGCTTGTATTTGCAAGGTAAAACAAGAAGACATAGGAAGCACTTTCTTCTCCAAACAATGAAATGTTTATGGGAAGCCCAATGAATATGGAATTGGCAAAGGAAAACATTACATAAAAGATTCCTCGTTTGTCTTTATCTATTTTAAAAATATAGGCAATAATAACTCCAATGATATACGTTAAGATAATACTGAGAAAAGCCACTATGATGCCATTTGCTGAACTAAGGAGCTTCTCTTTACTAAACCTCATTGGGATACTGACAATCATCATAAGGGGGAGAGAAATTTTTATAACTAGCTTTGAAAAAAGCTTACTGGTGTCCTTAGTAAAAAAACCCTTCTTAGCTAGTAAAAAACCTATTCCTATCATTATAAAAATACTTAATACACTGTTTAGACCATTAAACATTTAGAATCCTCCTACTATAGATGTGTGACTGAGAAGCTTTACTTTCAGTGTTTTGCTGTTAGCTGTGAGCTATTAGCCAAATATGCATAATACTTTTGGTTAAAAAAATCTTTAAAAAAAGTTAAGTTTCTAAGTCACATATATATAAGTTCTCAATAACGATTATAGCATACTATTTCCAATCCATGACCATCCCATATTATTTCATCAATTAATAAATCAATAAATCTTTTCTTTTCTTCAAAATCTAATATATCAAAATTACCATTAATATTATATAGAAATTTCAAAAAAAATTCTAGATGCAGTTTAGCTTTAAAGGGGTGACTACTATTTTCATAGGATTTCTTCAACTTTGTTTTTAAGCCTTGAATTTTCTCATCAAATTCTCCAATTTGTTTAATAATATATTTTGAGATATTAGGGTCCTTATTCTTTGAAAGTTGAAGGGTTAAGTTATTTATACAATCTTCATAAGCAATAATTTCATTCTGAATATTTCTATCATCTAGACAGTAATTATATAATACTTTATTTTCACTACAATTGAAATTGCCAAGATGATTAATAAGAGCTTTTTTATTATATCCTATACTTGTAAGCCTTTCAAATACTGTCATGTCGGCACTTTTTCCATTTATATTAGGGATATTGCACTGGGCAGACCTTGAGCGTTCCTTAGTTAGACATTTATAATAATAGTAGGTTTTATTGTTTTTTCTAGATACAGATATTCTCATATTAGCTCCACAGTTTTTGCATTTTAATAGATTGGTTAGAAGCCCTGTTTTTCCTGTACCCAACCGGGGTGATTTTTTGCTGTTTTTTGTTAATAGACCTTGAACATTTATCCAAGCTTCGGAAGGTATAATGCCTTCGTGAAGACCTACAGCAACTATCCACTTAGACTTATCTTTTTTTATTGTTTTATTTTTCCTCACATCATGTCTATTGTAAACCATTAACCCATTTATATTATTGAATGAGCTTATATCCCAGGATAGTTCAGAATTATGGGTGCTAAAATACTCATACATTGCTTTATCGGCAATTGCATAAACCGGGTTAGAGAGTATAAAGCTCAATATACTTTTATCAAAGGCTTTGTTTTTCCTAGTATATTTATTGTTTTGAAGGGCCCAAGTCTCCAGCTTGGAGAGGGAGCCTAATTCAAGATATTTATCATAGAGCTGCTTTACCAGCTCTAATTCATTATGCTTAGGGACAAGCTTAAATATTTGTCTTTTATTATTATCCCCATCATAATACTCTAGCTGCTTACTTACAAAACCAGTAGGCGTTCTGCCGCCCAGCCATCTTCCTCGCCTTGCTAAATTATACATATTGTCCCTGATTCTTTCAGAGATAGTCTCCCTCTCCAATTGTGAAAAAATAGAAGCTATGAACATCATGGCACGACCTATTGGTGTAGAGGTATCAAAGTTTTCCCTTATGGATACAAAGCCAATGCCGTTTTCATTAAGCAGCTCCACTAGACGTGTAAAATCCGATATGCTTCGGCTCATGCGATCAAGTCTATAGCATATCAATATGTGAAACCTTTTAGATAGGGCTTGGTCAAGCATTTCTCTATATTTAGGTCGATTTGTATTACTGCCCGAGTATCCTTCATCTTCAAATACTATAAAATCACTAACAGTGAAATTTTTCTCTGCATACTCCTTGCACAGCTTAATTTGGTTCTGAATAGACTCTCCTTTGCCGGTGAACTTTGATTTTCTTGAATATATGGCTATAATAGAAATTGGCATCACCTCTTTTAACACAAGCTTATATAGGTATTTTAGGTAAAACTACAACTTATACACACCTCAAAATGCCCAGAATCGTCGCATATTTGAGTCAT
>JANQEZ010000388.1 GCA_028278115.1 Clostridia bacterium | reverse complement strand
ATCAATAGTCAGCAGACAAATGATCCTTTCCGAAGAGAATGATAAATCAATTAAAAATGCAATTAAAATAATATTAAAGGATTATCTTGGCAGCCCAGTAATAATAGAAAATGGCGGCAGAGAGCAAAATATCATATTCTTTGTTGGACCAACAGGTGTAGGAAAAACTACTACTATTGCCAAACTTGCTGCAAAGCAAAGTATAATGAATAATAAATCCGTAGCCTTAATTACATCAGATACTTATAGGATTGCAGCAGTAGATCAATTAAGAACATATAGTGAAATACTAGGTGTACCTTTGACAGTGATTTATGAGCCCAAGGAGCTAAGGGATGCAATTAAAAAATATTCAGACAAAGATTATATATTCATAGATACAGCTGGAAGAAATCATAAAAATCAAGAGTTGCTTTCTGAACTAAATAGCCTGTTTTCTGTTGTAGAATCACCCCATGTGTTTTTACTTTTAAGCCTTACCACATCCTATGAGGATATGGAAAGTATAATTAAGTCATATCAATTTATTGACGATTATAATCTAATATTTACTAAGGTTGATGAAGCGTCTTCTCTTGGAAATATAATTAATGCCAAATTTTTATCATCAAAGCCTTTATCGTATTTAACTACTGGTCAAAGTGTTCCAGACGATATAGAACTAGCTGACATTGACAAGATAGTAAACTCATTTGTAGGTGATTAAAATGAAGGATCAAGCTTATCATTTAAGGGAACTTATTGGAAGCTTTAAAGAAAATAAAAATAAAGTGATGAATATGAATAGAGTGCCTGAGATCAGTGCCAGAGTTTTAGCCATAACAAGTGGTAAAGGTGGAGTTGGCAAGACCAACTTTACAATAAACTTAGGTATAGCATTAAGTAATGCCAATAAAAGGGTGACCATAATAGATGCTGACCTGGGACTTGGAAATGTAGACGTAATCCTGGGACTAATACCTAGATTCACATTAGCTAATGTGATTAGAAATGAGCTCAGTATACTGGATGTCATGATTAAAGGACCAAAGGGTATGAATATTATTTCAGGTGGCTCAGGAATAATGGACCTTGTAAATTTGTCTAAAAAAGAAATTGATAATTTAATCTCAAACTTTTACCTATTAAATCAATGTTCTGACTATATACTAATCGACACTGGAGCAGGTATCAATAATTCCGTAGTCTCATTTATTGAAGCTGCCGATGAGGTTGTATTGCTTGTTACTCCAGAACCAACATCTATTACAGATGCCTACGCACTTATAAAAAATATTAAAAGAGATAAAAAGTCTGTTAAAATTGTTCTAAATAGAATAGAATCAACTAAAGAAGGACATGAAGTTTTTGATAAAATAAATTTTGCAACAAAGAAGTTTTTAAAATTTGAAGTGGAGAAGCTAGGGTTTATTTATGAAGACCCATCAGTTAAAAAATCAGTGAAGGAACAAGAACCATTGATTTTAAAATTTCCTAATTCCTTGGCTAGTAAAGGGATTGATACGGTAGCATATAATTTACTAAATAACCAAAATGAACTTAAGGATTTCTCAAGCTTTAAAAGATTTGTAAATAACCTTTTCAATAAAGTTTAAATAAATTAGTTAAAGATACACGATGATACTTGAGGGGGATATTCTTGGATATTAAAATAAGCGATCTACTTAAAATTGGAGATCACATAGAGATAGAAATTGATAATGGAGAATCCTTTTTAAAGATGAAAAGCAACGTAGTTTCTGTAGTTAGCGATGATAGAATTTCTGTTGCTATGCCCATATATAAAGGAAAGCTTTATCCCATATCTGTTGGACAAATAGTAAACATAGTTTTTACAAAGGCTAATAAAGGAAGAATCTATTTTCCTGCTGAAGCTTTAGATAGAATGGAAAAGGGAAACTTGAAAATTTTGGTTGTAAAAAAAATAAGTGATCTTAAAAGCTTTCAGAGAAGAAATTTTTTTAGATTAAATATAATATTGAATATGAATCTAGAAATAATTGAGAAGGGTGTCTTGGTGAAAACAATTCCTGCAATTACTAAGGATATTAGTGGAGGTGGACTCAGAGTGATTGCAAAGGAGAAACTATCAAAGCATACAATAGTAAAGTGTAAAATCACACTGGATAATGAAGTAGTAGAGCCTTTTGGTGAGGTCGTGAGATGTGATCCTCAGCCAGATTCCATAATAAAATATGATTTAGGTATCAGTTTCACAGCCATAGACGAACATATTCGTTCTAAGATTATATCCTTTATATTTAAGAATCAAAGAAAATTAAGAAAAAAAGGGTTGATTTAAATGTATAAGATAAAAGTTTTAGTGGTCGATGATTCTGCTTTTATGAGAAAAGTATTATCTGATATAATTACATCTCACCCGGATATTAATGTAATAGATACTGCTAAAAACGGTGAAGAAGCTATAGCTAAAATACAAAAGCATAATCCCGATGTAGTTACATTAGATGTTGAAATGCCCATAATGGATGGTTTAAGTGCTCTTCAAAGGATAATGGACAGCCATCCTGTACCTGTACTCATGCTCAGTAGTTTGACTCAACAAGGTGCTGATGCTACAATAAAGGCACTACAATATGGTGCAGTTGATTTTATAGCTAAGCCAAGCAATATTTTTAAGATAAATGTCGACGATATGAAAAAGCAGCTTCAAGATAAGATTATAGTGGCTTCAAAGGTAAATTGTAGGAAGAAAATATTACATAAAGCTCAAGTGCATAAGAAAGCAAGGAAGATAGAAAGTAATACTAAAAAATCAACTTCTAGGCAAGCTAAACTTAGAAAAATTGTTGCTATAGGAACGTCTACAGGAGGACCTAGAGCACTACAAAATATCTTGCCTAATCTACCAAAGGATATTGAAGCAGCCTTTGTAGTTGTACAGCATATGCCGCCAGGCTTTACTAAGTCCTTGGCAAACAGACTGGACTCAATATCTGAAATAAATGTTAAAGAAGCTCAGCACAATGATATTCTTCTTCCAGGTCATGGGTACATAGCTCCTGGCTCCCACCATATGGAAGTAGTAAAGGAAGATGATAAGTTTAAAATTAAACTAAATCAAAATCCACAGGTTTGTGGACATAGACCTTCGGTTGATGTCCTTATGGATTCATTAGCTAGTCTAAGGTCATCCGATGTAGTTGGAGTAATTCTTACTGGTATGGGCTCTGATGGGGCAAAGGGACTTAAAAATCTTAAGAAAAACAAAACCCACATAATTGCTCAAGACGAAGAAAGCTGTGTAGTATTTGGTATGCCAAAATCAACAATAAAATTAGGAGTAGTTGATAAGGTATTGCCTATTGATGATATCAGTGACGAAATAATAAAAGCAGTGGAGGTGTAGAAGTATGGATATGAATCAGTATATGGACATTTTTATTGAAGAGTCTAAAGAGCATCTTCAGACTATGAATCAGTTACTTTTAAAACTAGAGGCTACAACCGATGATTTAAGTATTTTAAATGAAATTTTTAGAATTGCCCATACATTAAAGGGTATGTCAGGTACTATGGGTTATATGAAGATGGCACATCTAACACATGAAATGGAAAATGTTTTACAATCAATAAGAAGCCAGGAAATACAGCTTCAGGGATATATTGTAGATATTTTATTTGAGTGCTTTGACACATTGGAAGAATATATTAACGGACTTATTAAAAACGGTGTAGAGGGAGATGTAGATCCAAATCCTCTTATAAAGAAGTTAAGTGATATTATGAATAATAATGGTGTTTCTG
>JANQEZ010000385.1 GCA_028278115.1 Clostridia bacterium | reverse complement strand
GAACCGATAAAAATGATGTTGGTTTAGATTCAGAAGGTGCTATAAAAGGTATAGAGGAAATGATGAAGCTAAAGGAAATATTACCTCTTGCGGCTGGAGATGCCGATTATCAACCTATGATGGCACTTTTCAAAGAGGGAAAAGTAGGGGCTATGATTTCAGGTCCTTGGTCCATAGCTGAAGTTAGGGATTCAGGCGTAAACTATGGTATTGCAAAATTACCTAAATTAACAGATGGAAGCTTATCAAGACCATTCTCAGGTGTAAGAACAATGTTTGTAAGTGCCTATACTGAGTATCCAAATGCGGCACAATTATTTGCAAACTTCTATTCCTCAGAGGAAAACCTAATTAGAAGATATGAAGTAACTGGCCAAATTCCAACTACCAAAGCGGCAATAGATGCTGAGATTATTCAAAATGATCCTGATGTAGCTGCCTTCTTATCACAAGCAGAAGATGCAATAGCCATGCCTTCAATACCACAGGTGGGATTGTTCTGGGGACCTATGGAAGCTGCCTATGGAGCAATATGGAATGAAGAGATTTCTGTTGAAGACGGGTTAAAAAATGCTGCTGAAACCTTGAGAAATGCAATAGAAGAGCAAAATTAGATTTTAATTGATTTAGTTTAGTCACTTACAAAGCTGTAGGTGACTAAATTTCCTAATAGAGCCTTTTAAAATTTATAGGAAACTCAATTAAATAAGGGGGAAAGGACTTGAATAACTCAAAAAAAGCTGCTCTTTATTCCACAATTTTTATGGGTTTAGGACAGTTATACAATAGAGACTGGATTAAAGGCATATTATTTGCTCTCATTAAGATTATCGTTTTGATTAATCTATTTAACGGAACAGTTGGACATTCACTATGGGGAGTAACTACATTAGGTGAAATACGAGGGATAAATGGGGATCATTCCATCAATCTGTTAATAGAGGGAATCGTAACGATAATATTTTTAGTTATTGCTGTAGCTATATATATATTTAGTATCAAGGATGCCAAAGCAACTAGGGAAAATATTGAAAAGGGTGAAAGGGTTTTAAATCCAAAGGAATACTTAAGATATATTTGGAATAAATATTTTCCCCATATATTCTTAACACCCTCGGTCATTATGATACTTTTCTTTACCTTACTGCCAATTATATTTACTGTTTTGATAGCATTTACAAATTATTCTGCTCCCTATAACTTACCCCCCGGAAATCTAGTAGATTGGGTTGGGCTTAAAAACTTTGTAAGACTATTTACAATGGAGGAATGGGCAGGAACTATTTGGTCCGTTGCCGCCTGGACTATTGTATGGGCAGTTGTAACAACTACCCTAAACTATTTTGCGGGATTAGGTCTTGCTCTGTTAACCAATGCAAAGGGCATAAGATTTAAAAAATTATGGAGGTCATTATTCATACTTCCCTATGCAATCCCAGCATTTATTTCACTGCTTGTATTCAGACTAGTTTTTATGGGACCAGGACCCGTTAATACTACTCTATTAAATATTGGTCTTATAGGCCAGAAGGTTCCATTTCTAACGGAGCACTCCTTGGCAAAGATAATGGTTATATTAGTTTATTGCTGGACTGGTGCTCCATACTGGATGGCTTTGATGTCAGGAACATTGACAAATATAGATAGCTCTCTATATGAAGCAGCAGAAATAGATGGAGCAAGCAAGTGGCAGCAGTTTTATAAGATTACAGTCCCACTAGTGCTTTTCCAAACAGCACCGCTTTTAATTATGACCTTTGCCCATAACTTTAATAATTTTGGTATGATTTACTTCCTGACCTCCGGTAATCCTGCTAATCCTAACTTTAGATACGCTGGTTCAACAGACATATTAATATCATGGATATATAAAATGACTTTAGAAAAAAGACAGTTTGGTATGGCTGCTGCCGTAACCATTTTCTTATTCCTGTTTGTTGCAAGTATATCTATATACAGCTTTAGAAGAACAAAATCCTTCAAAGAGGAGGACATGATATAATGAAAAATAAAAAGCTAAGATCTAAAAATATAATAAAGTACACCTTAATGTACTCTTTATTACTTTTAATAGCAATAATTATACTATCTCCTGTAGTATGGATAGTAGGCTCTTCATTTAACTCTGGAACAAGTATTTTCAGCAGCTCTTTAATACCTGAAAATCCAACTATTAAGCACTATATGGAGCTATTGAATGAAACCGATTATCCATTATGGTTTTTTAACACTTTAAAGATAGCTAGCATGAATATGGTGGTTTCAGTTATCATTACAATGCTGACAGCATACGTGTTTTCAAGGTTTAGATTTAAAGGTAGAAAGCAAGGAATGATGACATTATTAGTACTACAAATGTTTCCTTCAATGTTAGCTATGACAGCTATTTATGTATTGCTGAATAAGATTAATCTTCTGAATACCCACACGGGTCTGGTAATAGTATACGCTACAGGACAGATACCATTCAACACTTGGCTGGTAAAGGGATATTTGGATGCTATACCTAGAAGCTTGGATGAGGCTGCTAAGATTGATGGAGCATCGAATATTGATATATTAACAAAGGTAATCTTACCTTTAGCAAAGCCTATTATAGTATTTGTTGCTCTTCAAAACTTCGTAGGACCTTGGTTTGACTTTGTTTTTCCACAATTAGTACTAAGAAGTGCAGATAAGAGAACCCTTGCTATGGGTCTGTTTGAATGGATAGCCGACAGACAGGCAAATCAGTTTACACTATTTGCTGCTGGAGCAATAATAGTTGCAGTTCCTATTACGATTTTATATGCTTATTTCCAAAAACATATTGTTGCAGGGTTATCAGCAGGTGCCACTAAGGGATAGAATTTATTTTAATTCCTAATCTAGTATTTAAAGCTCTACTATAGATAAAGCTTTTAGGGATAAGTTTGAAAAAATAATATGCTCGTACTTTTATTTTTGATATAATCTTATTATAGGGTTTTTAGAGTAAAACTTAACTTATACATGACCCAAATATGTGATGATTCTAGGCATTTTGGGGTGTGTATAAGTTGTAGTTTTACCTAAAAT
>JANQEZ010000229.1 GCA_028278115.1 Clostridia bacterium | reverse complement strand
TCTTTTAAGTATAGGTTGAGGTTAAGTCTGAGCTTGAGATTAGGGAGATTTTTATGGGTCTTTTTTGAGATAGTGAGTATGTCAGTTCGTTGTTAGTAGTAGTTATTGTAATTCCCTTAAGTATAAATAGAAAACTACTTAAGCTTCTCAATTAGAAAAAAACTTCTCCATCTATTTTATAAGACCTCAACGACTCGACCCTTATCCCAGTGCCTAGCGCCTAGTACCTACTCCCTAGTGCCTATATCCGATTTATAAGTTCTTACCTAAAAGGACTTACGCAAAAAATATCCCGCCATATATTAATGCTGCTACTATTAATATGATTGGATGCAGGTCAAATACCAGTAATGCTACTGCTGCTACTCCTGCTATTATCCAGGTTTGAAAGTTTGGAAAGGATTTTCTACCCATGTTCAGTACCACATTGGCAATAAGTATTACTACTACTGGTCTTACTCCCTTCATCATTCCTTGAAGTCTAGTTGAATCCTTATATTTCAAATATAGATTTATAAGAAGTACCATTACTAAAGCCGATGGAACAACCAAGGCTATTATACCTAATACTGCTCCTAACCAGCCTCCTACCTTGTATCCCACTAAAGCAGCCAGCTTCGTTGTAATTGGTCCCGGTAAAGAGTTTCCAAGTGCCAATGCATCGGCAAATTCCTCTATGCTTAGCCACTTAAAGGTTTCTACAACTTCCTCCTGTATCAGAGGTACTGTCGCTTGGCCTCCTCCATATCCGAATATACCACACCTTAGAAAAGCCATAAATATATCAAAATACATCCTCATTAAAATTCACCTCTAATAAAATATTCTGTTAGAATGTTATAGTCTTCCAATCACTCTTTAAATAATCAGTAAGGGGCTCACCCATGTACTTAACTTCAATACCTAAATTATCCAATTCCAAGGCTACGCCATAGCTATCTGCACAAGCTTTACATGCAATAACTTCAACTCCCTCCTCCATGATCTTCTTTATATAGTCCTGAAGTTCAATATCTATACTTAATAATTTAGAAGACGGACCCCAAACTATTAAACTAATATGGTCCCACCAGCCCCTCATCTTTCCGTTTAAAGTGTACATAAATACCATTTTCAGTGCCACATCTCTGTCTCCGCTTGTCCAAAGTACTGCCAGTTTGTCATTGTTGTCTTTTTTCTCAACCATTTAAACTAACTCCTTTCTAATTATATATCTTTAAATTTCTACCTATTTACAGTAAATCCTTTTTTAAATCTCCTTAATGAATTAAAAAAATAGCCTGCAATATGCAAGCTATTAGAAAATATTTTCTTAATTAGCAATAGCTATCTCCATTTATATTATTTTTTCTTTAATTTATAGTTATTCATTGACAGCTCAGTTTCTAAAGCATCTCCATAATATTTTTCTTAATTTCGTTAAATCTTGATGTTGTAACGATATCATTATTCCTTGGTCTGGGTATATCAACTTTGATTTCTGCCTTAATCTGTGCTGGACGCTCTGAAAGTATATATATTCTATCCGACAAGAATATGGCCTCATCTATATCATGGGTGATAAAAAGAATTGACGCATTAAGGGTCTTTAAAACATCTAAAAGCCAGCTTTGCATTCTTCCTTTAGTTATTGCATCCAGACCTCCAAAGGGCTCATCTAAAAGAATTATATCCTCTGAGAACATATATGTTCTCATAAGTGCAGCCCTCTGCCTCATTCCTCCAGAAAGCTGAAAAGGATATTTGTATTCAAATCCCTCCAGTCCAAATATCTCAAAATACTTCTTCACCATTTCTCTAGCTTCTTTTTTCTTTATTCCCTTTATTACAAGGGGCAGTGCTACATTATCTATTATCTTCTTCCATGAAAGTAAAAGGTCTTTTTGATACATATAGCTCACTCTTCCACTTTTGCCGGTGAAATCTACATCTTCTATAAGCACTTCACCCTCGTCGGGCTTAACCAGTCCAGAAATTATATTGAAAATCGTACTCTTACCGCTACCGCTAGGTCCTAATAAAGATACGAATTCATTCTCCTTTAGCTCTATGGATACATTATCGACAACTAAAATTTCATCAAAGCTCTTATATATATTTTTAACAAACAGCTTATTTTTCTGGTAAATACTCATTAGTAAATGCCTCATTTGCATCTAATTTATTTTCAAGAAGCCCATTGTCATACATCCAATTCCCGAAGGTTTCCCATATTTCCTGCTTCATTTCTCCCCATCGGTCTGCATCCTTTTTGTACTCCTTAGCTAGATACTTTTGGCTTTTTACAGCTATTTCTCTATCTGTTCCTGATGCATGCTTTAAAAGATAGTCCACAGCTTGCTCTGGGTTCTCTATTGTAAAGTTATATCCCTTATCGGCAGCCCTTAAAAACTTCTTTATTAGCTCCGGTTTATTTTCTATTGTATCTTCATTTGTAATTATTACTGGTGTATAAAAGTTCAGCTTTGGGTCAACGTCTTGTAATTTTATAAAGTCTATTGGAAAATCCTTTACCTGTGCAGCTATTCCATCCCATCCGTAGAAAATCCATTGGAAATCTACTTCATTTTTAACGCTTGTGAAAAAATCATAGCTTACAAGGTCTAATATTTCAAGCTTTTCAAAATCTGCACTTTCCTTATCCATAAGTGTCTTTAAAAATGCTCTTTCCAAGTCGGTTCCCCAGCTTCCGTATTTTTTCCCTTCAAAATCCTTAGGGCTTTTAATCCCTTTATCGACAGGTGCTGCAAATCCAGATGTATTATTTTGTATGATTGCCGCAACTGCCTTTATAGGTATAGGATTCTCTACAGTTCTAGCCATTGTCACCTGCTCCTGAAAACTGACTCCAAACTCGCCTCTGCCAGCTCCTACCAAAGCATTTACATCTCCCTCTTGGGGCTGGATTATTTCCACATCTAAGCCTTCTTCTTTAAAATATCCCCTTTCGAGGGCTGTATATATTCCAGTGTGATTAGTGTTTGGAAGCCAATCTAAAATAAAGGTTATCTTTTGCACTTCTTCCTTTACTTCTTCTGGTTTTTTTTGCTCCTCCGTCTCAGGCTGAGGTGCTTGACTCTGGCAGCCTGCCAAAGCTGTCAATAATAGTGTCATAACTAATAAATATAATCCAAATCTTTTCATAAATTTTCCTCCTAAGTTTATATTGCTATTCTTCATTACTCCAGGGCATTAGATGTTTTTGCAATATGGATACAAGCTTAAATAAAAGCATGCTTAGAATAACCACCAAAAGCACAACTGCAAATACCCTATCTATACCCATAGACTTTTTTGCCCTCATCATATAAAGACCAAGTCCTGCCTTGCCGCCCATCCATTCTCCAATAAAGGCTGCCATTATACAGTATGTGGCTGCAACCTTGAGTCCTGTAAAAAAGTTAATCATAGATGCGGGAAACTTTACTAAAGTAAATATCTTTAATCTGCTTGCCCCCATGGATTTCATGAGGTTTAGCAAGTCTCTATCCACAGAATCAAAGCCCTCCAATAAGCTTACAATTATAGGGAAAAAGCATACTAAAGCAACTACTATAATCTTGGGCAGCATTCCAAAACCAAACCACATTGCAAAAAGTGGTGCTAAAACCAAAATAGGTATGGTCTGTGAAATTACTAAAAGGGGATACAGAGCTCTTTTCAAAATCCCAATATTATCCATAAGTATTGCCAAGACTATAGAAAAAATAATTGCAAGTACAAAGCCATAAAGGGCCTGGGCAAGTGTTACTATTAAATGGAGCCTGATTTCCGGTAAGATTTCGTATAATGTAGTGATTACATCTATTGGGGATGGCAGCATAAATCTTTCCACAATACCATTTTCCACAATGATGTACCATATGAGAATTAGAATTATTAAAAAGGCTGTAGGTATTATTCCATCTCCTATCCTTTTTAAGCTTCTCCTTCTATTAATTTTACTTCCTGTACTTTCCAACTTTTTCATCCATAGTCACGCCTTCTGGTTTATAATCAATTTTAACTACCGACATAACCCTAGTAGCCCCTTCTTCCACACATATTTCCTGAGCCCTCTTTACTATATCTAAAAGCTCTCCCAGCTCACCTTCCATTGTAGTTTCCATAGGTCCTACCTCATAATTTACACCTGTAGAATCTATGTAAGCTATGACTTTATCAACTACTTCATAAATTCTTTCATCTGGAACCCTTGGCAGTACTTGAATACTTACGTTTATTTTTGGCATAACAATCCTCCTTTTTCTGTGACAAAGGCGTTTACAACGCTTTGTCAGGTCTTAGCTCTCAGCTCTTTGCTCTTAGGATTTTCAAGTCATTTCTTTCGAGTACAAAAAACAAAGCCCTTATCCCGGGCTGGATAAGGGTTTTGACTGCCATAATAAAACAATAAGACAATATTTTCCCTACGCTGGCATTACCCAGTCCAGGTTCTACGAGTCGAAGCAGTACAGCTTCCTCTCAGCCGGATTCATCCAGCTCCCCATTTATATATTTATTTAACTTCTCTAATCATTTTACAACTAAATCCACAAAAGGTCAATCCGTATTCAGAGACAGGCTTTTATAATTTTATTATTCCAATTAGCTCTTTATTTTCATCATTATATGGTATATTTGAAACTGTTAGTACGCTTTAATACCTAGCTAAAAAATCCATAACATCCCTTTTATATATTTCCGACTTAGTCCACATGACAGGGTGTCTGCCCCTTGAGTAAAGTAATAATCTTGAATCGCTTATCTGCCTACATATTTCCCCCATGCTTGATATTATATCAGGTATCAAATCATCACCTAGACTGCCAAGTATAAGTACAGGGCATTTTATCATATTTAGCTTTCCTTCAAAAATACTTTTGTGATTTAGTGCAAATTCCTCAATCATTTTTGAGTCCTTTTCTATTACTTTATCCCAATCCTCACCGTGGGCATATCTCCAAAACTCCTTCATACCTTCATTTATCTGTCTTCTACCTTCTAAAATCTTATGGCTTATGGGTCTTGTTATATATTCTCCTATTAGGCTGTCGGCAATTACTAACTCTACTTTATCGGGTTCATATATCGCCATATTAAGTCCAATCAATCCTCCGCCACTACTGCCGATCACTTTATATTTATCTATTTCCAGCTCTTTCATAAGCTTTATAAGCATCAAGGCATTTTCAATCCAAAAATTACCTGAGAATTTATCTACCCTCTCGGAACCTCCGTAACCAATATAATCTGGACATATTACTCTATAGCCTTTAGAAAAGAACTCTATTTCTCTAATATGAACTGCTGAGCTGGCTGTGTTTCCTGGTAACAAAATTATTACATCACCTTGTCCCATATCCCTATAGAATACCTTTTTTCCTTCATAATCATAATACATAAGTCTCATCCCCCTGTATAATGTTAGAATTAATTTTTCTTAGCTTTTCTGTAAAGCTATATAGAATGCACTTATAAACCTAAATTTTGATTTTTTGAATAGCCAATGCTTTAGGGATATTCAAAAAATCAAAATGTAAAAGATTTATTGCAATCTATACACCTATTATCATAGATATGCTTAGAATGAAGGAAAATACTAAGGATATTAAATAAAATTTAATTATTAATTCTCAGCTAAGATATTGACAGTATATATACTTGAGGCAATTGAATGATATCATAGACTAAGATTATTATTATAGAGTACCAAGGCTTCTGCTTCTTTATATTGCCTATTCATGGCTTCTGTCTCAATATATGTCATAAATAGCTCATTAGTTGGCACTGTCATCTTAACTAAATATGAATTCTTATACTTGCTGCCTATATTAAATTTCGTATAAAACTTTCAACATCTTCACTGACCTGCTTTGCCGATGGACTGGTCAATATGACATGACCTGAATTATCATAATAATTTAACTTCTTTTCAGTATTTATTTTGTCAAATATATACTTTGCACTGGTCACCCTTACTGTATCATCATCTCTAGCCTGAACTATGAGCATAGGACATTTTACTTTTGCTATTTTGTTTTTAGTTATACTTAAAAGCCTTCTAAAATTATATAGTGCCGATATAGGAAATTTTCCGCTGGAATTCATATATCTTTTTATATTCTGAAAATCCTTGGTTCTAAAGTCAGTAATCACATTGCTTACAATGTTTTTAATGTCCCAATAATATATGGGTGTATTTAAAGTAACTAGACCCTCCACATCATACTTTTCACATAGATTAATTCCTATTAGTCCCCCCATAGAAAATCCAACGATAAATACCTTTTCTGAACTCTCCTTGAGCTTAACCAAGTCCTCCTCAGCCGAATTAATCCACTCTGAATAAGTCACCCCGGCTAAATCCCCCTTTATACCGGTATGACCCTTTAGGGATGGACATGAAACATTATAGCCTTGTTTTTTTAAATATTCTGCTAGATATCTTACCTCTTCAAAATTTCCTCCGAAGCCGTGTATAATTAGACAACCAATTCCATCAACTATTTTTCTCAATGTAATCACCTTATCTTGCATTTTTTATATTTTTATATTACTTATCTATAGGAATTCAACAATAGAGTGAAGTAAAACCAAAAGGATTTTGATATTTCATTTGAGTGATTTTTATGAATCTGTTTTAACCTACAAAATATAAGAAAAACAGGTACATAGCATAAGCGAAAAGGAAATATCAAATACCCCTGGCAGCATGAACTATAGAGAATCCAAATTAAACTTTTGACTGGAATCTCTATATAGGTATTTTAGGTAAAACTACAACTTATACACACCCCA
>JANQEZ010000222.1 GCA_028278115.1 Clostridia bacterium | reverse complement strand
CCCGGTTGGAAGGAAACAGGTATGGCATTTGATTATGGTATGACCGAAAGCAGTGGACTATTTAAAACACTAACTACAGAAAGGGCAATAAGCACCCTTAATGAAATAATAAATAAGGATGTATCAAGAATATTTACAGGAGATTTTGATTATGAGGCCATTAGTTATTTGATAGATATATTGCAGGTGAATTTTTCCCGAGATATAAGATTACACCTTGATCAAAATATAAAACGAATAAAGAGGGGACAGGATCAAAGTGATAAGACAATTAATTATAATGCCTTAGTTGTAGGGAAAGATGAAAATGATATTACAGAACTAGAGAAAAAAATAGGACAAATATGGGCAGCCGCACTAGAGCTTGATGAGATCAACATATATGACTCCTTCCAAGAAATGGGTGGTGACTCTATACTTGTAACGAATGTGCTAAAGGAGCTAGAGAAACACTTCCCGGATCAAATAAGTATATCAGATATGTTTACCTATAATACGGTGAGTAGAATGGCAGAAAACCTAGATAAAAAAGTAAACAATAAAGAAGAAAAAATTGAAGTAAGGGAAACAAGTGACGATATCGACAGTATTTTAGAGCAGCTAAGTAAAGGGGATATTTCTGAGGATATAGCCGCAGAGTTATTAGATATTGGCTAAATTAGGGTAATGAGGAAGGAGCTATTTAGAAATAGCTCCTTTTCTTTTAAGCCTTATTAGAAAGACCCTAATACTTGGAACTTGCAACTTACAACTTGCAACTAAATTACTACGTCGCCAGACACCCCCTGTCCTTTAGATGTGTGAATTGGACAGTAAAAGCCCTATGTATCAATAAACTTCCACATAATCATGATGAATAAGAAGAATACAAGTAAAGAGTTGGCAGCTCCAAAGGAAATATGGATATGCCTGATTTTTTTTATTATAGGAAGCTCCCTGTGAACGAAGAATAGATATATAAAATATGCAATAACCAAAGTGATGAGATAACTTATCCATGCCCATGGAGTAAAAAGATTAATAAAGCCAAGGTCAACATGCAATAATTGCCCTAGCGGTATAAAAAAGATACCAAGGACAAAGCACATTACTGCCAATAAAGACATGGAAATATTCTCACAAAAGTAATTGTATTTTTTTTCATGGGGCTCTCCAAAAAATATTTGAGAAAGCTTAATAAGTGCAATGGAGGTTGAAAGGTTTAGAATATTAAACATATAGATTTTATAGGGCACTTCATTTAAGCCATATTTAATTATTGACTTGCTTATAAATCCGTTAAAAAGGGGTGCACCAGTTATGGAGAGTACTCCAACAATCATGAAGATGGATGTCAAGGGCATGGTTTTGAAAACTCCTCTTATTTCAGTTACCCTTCTTTTACTATAGGTATTTATAATAAGTCCAGCACCTAGAAATAATAAGCATTTGAAAATTGCATGGTTTAGTATATGAAAAATACTCCCGTAAAAGGCATTTCCATCTAAGTTGCTCAATCCCATTACAATAAGCCCGATTTGAGAAATAGTTGAAAAAGCTAATATTTGTTTAATATCTTTTTGGCTTATAGCAAAAATTGCTCCCGATAGAGCAGTGAAAAAGCCCAGTAAAAAGAAAAACTCACTAAAGCTCTCGATTCCATACATAGTATTTAATCTCACAAAGGCATAGAGGCCGCTCTTTACTAGTAAGCCTGAAAGGAGTGCCGATATAGAAGAAGGTGCTGCACTATGGGCCTTAGGAAGCCAGTTATATACAGGAAAAAATGCGGATTTTACCCCTATTGCCGACATCATGAATATATAAGCCAGCCTTATTGAATTAGTACCCCTTAGGGAGACTATCCTTTCTCCAATAACATCCATATTCAAAGTTCCCATAACATTGTATAAAAATATTAGACCTATTAGATAGCAAAGCATACCTACACTATTGAATAAAAGATAGTAAAGACCAGCCCTAACGGAATACCCATCTTTTTTATACAGTATAAGTATTGAAGATATTATAGTGGCTATTTCGATGAAAACAAATAGATTAAAGAGGTCATTAGTCTGCAAAAGACCTAAGAATGAGCCCTGTAAGAAGGAAAGAAAAAATAAAAATCTATGATCGTATTTTCTCTTATTCCAGCAATAAATAAGAATTATCCACCAAATGAATATAGTAAAAATGATAAATAGCAAAGATAGGCGGTCATTCTTTAAGACTATATCTATTTCCCTAGACCAGCCTCCGAAGGCTAAGGTTTTAGTCACTTTTTCATCGAAGGAGGTATAGTACCATAGGGATAAAAAGGTTAATACCCCCTGACATATAAATATGGAGTAATTTATGTATCTATTATGAAAAATATAGATTGTTATGGAAGTCAAAATGGGTATAAAAATCAAGTAAATTGGTATAAGGTCCATATTAACCCTCCCTTTCGATTAGTTCTTTCCAATTTAAAGTACCGTAGTAATGAAATATCTTTATACAAAGCATTAAAGATAGAGCGGTGATAGATGCACCTATTACTATGGCAGTTATCATGAGGGCCTGGGGTAGAGGATCCGTTGGGTTTTCAATATTTTTAAATATTATAGGTATATCAGAGCCCGAAAAATTTGCGAAATTCAAAAACAGCAGTATCACAGCGGTCTGAACTATATTAAGACATATTATGGATTTTATTAAATTCTTACTGGTGCATAGACCATAGATTCCAATCAAAACTACGATAAAAGACAATATAGGATTCATAATTAAGCCCTTCCTTCATCAATAAAAGTAGAGAATATAGCTACTAGACCTAAAGCAACCTTGATTCCGATAAATAAATTCAAGAGAACTAAAAAGATTGCCTTTAAATTTATATTATTAGATACTATAAAATTAGTAAAAAGTGCCCCTTTTGTTAAAAAACTAACGGACGAGATTACTAGTATCCCTATAAAAGCCAGCTTTTCTAGCTTGACGATAAGTCCTAGATCGGTAATTTTTTCTGGGTCAATAAAAAAGGTAACTAGTATTGCCGTTGCCAAAATAGCTCCACCTTGAAAACCACCGCCGGGGGAGTTATGACCATTTAAAATTACATAAAATCCAAAAAGAAGCATAAAGGGATATAATACTCTACATACACATATAAGAATAGGGGAATTTTTCATATACATCAACTCCTCTTAAAGCACTTCATCATCCTTCTTCGACATGAATATAATACCAGACACTGATATAAGCAAAATCGCAGCCTCAAATAAAGAATCAAATAATCTGTAGTCTAAATAAATACCAGTAACGATATTTTTTGAACCGGTTTCCTCTAAAGAATTTGAAATATAATAATCCTTGCTGGAAGTATTTAAATGTTTCTTAGAATCATCTAGCGAAAAAATAAATGAAAGCAAAATGGATATAAGCATACCTATTAGAACTATTGATTTAATCATAGGTTTCACCTTCACTTGTCTTAAATATTTCTATAAAGGGCTCTTCCAATGCCATCTGTTCAAGCTTACTCATAAGGGTACTACTTTCCTTTCCCTTGAGAGTATATATTCCTGTAGCTGGTGATTTATCAATTATTAAATCCACATTCCTACTTCTAAAAATTCCTGATATGTTATCGAGATTACTATGATATATATTGAGCTTTAAATCATAATGCTTAGCAAAGTCATGAAGAAATTTATAACCATGTCCAATTTTGTCTAAGTCATTATCAAAGAAATCGTCCTCAGAATGATTAATAACTATAAAATCCTTCTGCTTTGATATAGATATAATAAATATCAAAGGAGTAATGGCACTTCCTATGGCTACTTCGGCCAAAGCAACATCTGGAGCACTGTTAAAAAAGTAAAGACTAGCTGTTATAAGGGAAAAAACTGAGAAGAACACTATTATTCTGAGATTGTCTTTACTCATAATAATTACTAGAACAATAATAATCATCAGTATTTGCAGTAAAGTACCTATAGTATTTAAACTCATTTTCTCACCTCTTTTTTAATATGTATAGCATTCAAATAGGCTGAACGTCCTATTAGATGATTACTTATAGGATTTGTAATCAGTATAAAAATAAGGATTAGAGCTAATCTTATGGAAGTAGGTGTAAAGCCGGATTTAACCATTAATGCAAATAGAATGGTTATTGAGGCAACGGTATCAATTTTACTACTTGTCAGGAGCTTTGAATACATATCAGGAAGCCTAAAAATTCCTACTATACCGAAGACTATGTATATCCATGATAATATTAAAAGTATTCTATATATCATTTTTGTCTGCCACCCCTAACCACAAGTCCTGAAATAAAGATTAACGTTAAAAAACCAATAACTCCATATGAAAAAGCAATATCCAACATAAGTATATTATCTTTATATACTCCATATACGGCAAGTAATAATATAGTTTTAGCTGAAATTAAATTTAGTGCCAGAAGTCTTTCCCAGATTGAAGGTCCCATAACCATTCTAATTAAGCTAAAGAAGACGGCAATAATTAAAAATATCATTGTGATAAATAAAAACACCTTATCATCCTTTCTCTATAAAATAGCTTTGAAACTTCTCCTTAATTTGTTCATCCAATAGGAAATCACAATCTTCACAATCCTTAAGGGTTAATACAGTAAGTTTATTACCCTGCACATCTATAGTCAAAGTCCCCGGTGTCAGAGTTATAGAATTGGATATGATTGATATTATAAGGGGGTCAGCTACATCCAATTCAATATCAACAACGAAGGGCTCATAATCCATTTTTATAATCCTGACTATATAAGTAAAGGAGGACTTATATATCTCAAGAATCAGATTAAATAAATATTTAATCATAGTGAGGATACGTATTTTTTTAAAGAGATAGCCATTATTGTCATACAATATTCCCTTTGAAGTAATTGTAACTACAATAGAAATAATTAAACCAGTAGCTATGTTTAAAGGATAAAAATTAAAAGTAAGAAGCATCCAGAAACTTATTAGTATTAACATTAGCTTATAGGGTATAAAAATTTTTTTCAATAATATCACCTTTGATTTTTAGATTTTTTATTTCAGCAAATTCTAGTATTATCTTTTAGAAAAATTAAATGGCTTAAAAAGTCATTCCTTTTATTTCCCTTAATCGACCTCAAATTATATAAATTTCTCATTGACAGGGGACTATATATGGAAAGCTTGGAAGTGTATAGTAGAATTTTAGATTTTCTTAAGAATAATACAGATTAAATATATTATAACACTATATAATAAATTGTGTATATTTTTTATATATTAGATTTTATAAAAAAAGCATACAGCATT
>JANQEZ010000219.1 GCA_028278115.1 Clostridia bacterium | reverse complement strand
ATAATCCTAAATTTTATACTTTTTTTAAAGGATTCTAAATATAGAATCCTTTAAAGTATATTATATATATATTTGTAAACAACCTCAAATCAAAGATTTACTTTCATAGTATTTTCCATGGGCTTTTAGAAGTTAGTCATATTCTATCTCTTTTTAAATACTAGGTGTTCCCCTTCAACATCTACCATTATATCATCTTCTTTAGCTATTTTACCCAGCAATATTTCTTCCGATAATTTATCCTCTATCATCTTTGTTATTACCCTCTTAAGAGGTCTAGCACCATATTCAGCATCATATCCTTTTTCTGCTAGAAAATCCTTAGCCTCATCGGTAATTTCAATTGATATATTAAGCTCGACTAGTCTCTTTGTGAGCTCTCCAATCATTAAATCTACAATCTCTTTTATATGTTCTTTTTGTAATTGATGGAATACTATTATATCATCAATTCTGTTGAGGAATTCTGGTCTGAACTGTCTTCTAAGCTCACCCATTACATTTTCCTTCATTTTTTCATATTCATTTTTCTTTGTATCTGTATCTATTCCAGCAAAGCCCAGGGTCTTTTGCTTTTTAATCCTACTTGCTCCTACGTTTGATGTCATTATTATAACTGTATTCTTGAAATCTACCATTCTACCCTTTCCATCTGTTAGTCTACCATCATCAAGCATTTGAAGAAGTATGTTAAATACATCTGGATGGGCCTTTTCTACCTCATCAAATAATATAACTGAGTATGGCTTTCTTCTGATCTTTTCAGTAAGCTGACCACCTTCATCATACCCAACATATCCCGGAGGAGAACCAACGAGCTTTGCAACGGAATGCTTCTCCATATATTCAGACATGTCTATTCTAATCATGGAGTCTTCATCTCCAAACACTGCCTCTGCCAATGCCTTTGTAAGCTCAGTTTTCCCCACGCCTGTTGGTCCTAGTAATATAAATGAGCCTATGGGTTTTTTAGGGTCCTTAAGACCTACTCTTGCCCTTCTTATGGCTCTTGATACCGATTCTACAGCTTCCTCCTGACCTATTACTCTTTTATGAAGTATATTTTCCATGTTAAGAAGTCTTTCTGTTTCTCCCTCGGCAAGCTTAGTTATAGGTATACCAGTCCATGCAGAGACAACGGTTGCTATTTCCTCTTCTCCCACTGTGGCATTTTCGTTTATGCTAACCTTCCAATTTTCCTTTTTATCTTCTAGTACTTTAAAAATGCTTTTTTCCTCATCCCTAAGCCTTGCAGCCTTCTCATAGTCCTGATTGCTTACTGCCTCTTCCTTTTCTATTTGTAGCTTCTCTAATTTATCCTCTAAATCCTTTAAGTCTTCGGGCTGAGTAGCATTTGTAAGCCTTACCTTTGAAGCTGCTTCATCCACAAGGTCAACTGCTTTATCAGGTAAAAATCTATCGGTTATATATCTATGGGAAAGCTCTGCGGCTGCCTTTAGTGCTTCATCTGTAATCTTTACCTTGTGATGTGCTTCATATCTATCCCTTAAACCCTTTAATATTTCTATGGTATCTTCAGTAGTAGGCTCCTCAACCATAATGGGCTGGAATCTTCTTTCAAGGGCTGAATCCTTTTCTACATGTTTTTTGTATTCATCTAGGGTTGTTGCTCCTATTGCCTGGATTTCTCCCCTTGAAAGGGCTGGCTTTAAAATGTTAGATGCATCAATGGCTCCTTCAGCTCCTCCAGCTCCTATTATTGTGTGCATTTCATCAATAAACAGTATTACATTTCCAGCCTCTCTAAGCTCCTCCATAGCCTTTGTGAGTCTTTGCTCAAATTCTCCTCTGTACTTGGCTCCTGCAACCATTGAAGCAAGAGCTAAGGTAATAACTCTTTTCCCCCTTAACATCTCAGGAATATTTCCTTCTACAATCTTTTGAGCAAGGCCTTCAGCAATGGCTGTTTTTCCTACTCCCGGTTCCCCAAGCAGGCATGGATTGTTTTTCGTCCTTCTACTTAGTACCTGTATAACCCTGTCAATTTCCTTTTCTCTACCGATAACCGGGTCCAGTTTTCCCTCAATTGCCATATCTGTTAAATCTCTACCATATTGGTCAATGGTGGGTGTATCTTTACTTTTGCTTCCCTCATCACTTATCTTGGAAGTATTTCTTGCATTACTATTACCTAATAGCTTAAGCACCTGGGAGTATACCTTATTAATATCTAATCCCAGACCAACAAGAACCTTAGCAGCTATTCCCTCTCCTTCTCTTATAAGTGCAAGCAGTAAATGCTCTGTTCCAACGTAGTTATGATTAAGCCTTCTAGCTTCTTCAAAGCTGTATTCAAATACAGTTTTTGTTCTAGGGGTGATTCCTTGAAGCTCTGTACCTTCTTTACCTGCTCCAACCATACTTTCTATTTTTTCCCTGAGCTTGCTTAGCTCTATTCCTGAGTTTATCAAAGTCTTTGCAGCTATTCCCTCTCCCTCTGCTAAAAGCCCTAGAAGTATATGTTCAGTTCCAATATAGTTATGATTAAGACGCTTTGCCTCTTCCTGGGCAATCCCTATTGCTCTTTGTGCTCTTTGAGTAAATTTATCAAACATAAACATGTGGTTACCTCCTATATGTGTGTGACTTTTGTTTAATAGTTTAAGTGAATTTGAAAATATAAAATTAATTAAAAGCTTTTAATTGGTGTTAGGTTAGGTATCGGGTTACGGGTTACGGGTATCGGGTTACGGAAAAGATTTTTGGGTCGATTCTTTAGGGTTAAATATCTTGTTAAAGAGTACTTATAGTACTTTAACAATTCCAAAGGAATTTATCCAAAAGAATGTAACGCTGTAACAGACCACAAAATTTCCTAGAGAAGTTTAACGCTCCCCACTCCAAAGCCTCACCCTCACATCCCCTCCCGTCACCTGTTACCCGTTGCCTGTAACCGTCTTCTCATTCCCCGTCACCCTTTTTTTAGCCTTTCCCTAATAATACTCGCTCGTTCTATATCTCTTTCATTTGTATTTAGGTTTTTCCCTTGGATTTTCTGAAGGATACCTGGTTGTATATCTACCATTAATGTGTTTATCGTCTTAAGGTCGATATCTTCTATTATTCCCAAATCAATTCCTAATCTAACATCGGATATAGATTTTAGAGCGTCCTTTGAACTCATGATTCTAGCATTTGTTAAAACACCGTAGGCTCTACATATTTTATCCTCAAGCTTTATTTTATTATTGGAGAAAAGAGTTGCTCTGGCATCATTTTCTTTATTGGTTATTTGTTTAGTCACTTCTATGAGGGTCTGAATAATCTCTTTTTCTGTTCTTCCTAATGTAACCTGATTTGAAATCTGAAAAATATTTCCCTCTGATTCACTACCTTCTCCATATAAACCCCTAACAGTAAAACCTATTTGATTTACTGCTTGAAGTATTCTATTCATATACCCTGTCATTGTAAGGGCAGGCAGGTGAATCATAACCGAAGCCCTTATTCCAGTCCCAACATTTGTTGGGCAAGAGGTTAGGTAGCCTATTTTTTCATCAAAGGCATATTTTACATTTTCTTCAATAACGTCATCTATTTTATTTGCCAAATCCCATGCTTCGTTAAGCTGAAAACCTGGGAAAAGGCATTGTATTCTAATATGATCCTCTTCATTTATCATGATACTTACGGATTGATCTGAGTTTATCATAACTGCACTTTTGTCGGGCTTCTCTATTAATGCGGGACTTATAAGATGCTTTTCAACCAAAACCTGTTTATCGCTATTTGAAATTTCACCCATTTCTATAAATTTTAAATCATTTTTAAGTATTGTATTGCCCTTTAGGATTGAATCACTTGCTTTTTTAATGACCTCTTTACTTTTTTCTGCTGTTAATGCCATAGGAAATGGAAACTCCTGAAAATTTCTTGCAAGCCTTATTCTGCTGCTTATTATAATGTCATTTTGTGGGCCTTCCCCATCAATCCACTTAGCCATATTTACTCACTCCCCTGTTTACTAGTTTCTAAATCCTTCTCTAGAAGTCTTATTTCATCCCTCAGCTCGGCTGCTTTCTCAAATTCTTCCCTTTCAATAACTTTGTTAAGCTCTTTTTTAAGGGATAAAATCTCTCTCCTTAGCCTAATAACACTTCCCGATTTCTTGGGAACTTTACCTGTATGCAGTTGGCTGCCATGTACATTCTTTATAAGGGGCATTAATCTTTCATTAAAGGTATTATAACAATCTGAACAACCTAGTCTTCCCAGCTTCTTAAATCTCCCATAGCTCATTCCGCATTTGCTGCAGGTTGTGGTCTTTATATAGTCCACCTTTATGGGTGAGCTTTGTACCGAATCCAGTAATCCAGTAAGGAAATTATTTATAGTAAAGGGATTTTCAAAGCTCATATCCTGGGTCTTCCTTGCACATTCTTCGCATAGATGCAGCTCCGTCTTTTGGCTGCTTTGAATTTTAGTAACATGAACAGTTGCTTTATTTAGCTTACATTTTTCACAAATCATATTAAAACCTCCTTGTTTTTACAAAGCAATCTTCGATGCTTTGTAGCTCTTAGCTCCTTGCTCCTAGCTCTTAGGACTTTTAGGTCATTCTTTTAAGTCTTTAGAAAGATAATTTAACAAGGTTTTCTTTCATACTTTCATCATTATCTAAGAGAATTCCCTTTAATGCTTCGCCGTTAGCTATTAGCCTAATAAAAATTCTCTTTTAAAATAATTATTAAGTTCATATTGTAGACTTACTCTTAGATAAGCAACGCCGCAAGCATTGTTTTTAGTATACTTGCCCTTAACTGGTTTTTTATTTCACCATCTACTTTTAGAGTTCTATTATTTACTGCTGCAACCATTATTTTGGATTCTCTATCCTTTATGATACCCCTCTCAAGGAAAAAATTAACTATTGATATTGCCTTTGTCATGTTTATGCTGTCTCCAATTTCTCCTATAATATTATATATAAGCTGAGTATCATCAATCTTGAGTCTAATTATTCTGATATGTCCTCCGCCACCTCTTTTGCTTTCCACTGCATATCCTTTTTCAACTGAAAACCTTGTGGTGAGAACATAGTTAATTTGGGATGGGGCACAATTAAACTCATTGGCTAGTTCATTTCTTTTGATTTCAATAATCTGACCATTAGATTCCTTCATAAGTTCCTTTAAGAAAGCTTCAATTAAGTCACTTAGACCTGCCATATCATCACCCTTATTTTACTTTGACTTTCTTTGACCTTTATTTGATAATAATAGATTCTTTTGTTTTTTTCAAGTTTTATTTTAGCTTATTTATATTGATTTTATTCTAT
>JANQEZ010000169.1 GCA_028278115.1 Clostridia bacterium | reverse complement strand
AAGAAGAACTAAATAAAGAAATAAACAAGACCAATGAGGAAAAATATAAAGGATTTGCATCATAAAAAACTTGTAAGGCTTTAGACTAAAGAATTAAATAGTTCATTTAAAATTATCTAAGCTTACTCAAGCAATGAATGTCACAAACCGAATAGGAGAGCATAGGACATTATCTTATTGGTCTTAGCCTTCTTAGAAAGGATAGATTAAAATGAGTACAATAAAGGAGCAGGATTATAATAAAGGCTTTGACCTACAGCTTTGGAAAAAGCTGCTGGGTTTTGCCAAACCATATAAAAAGAATTTAATTATAGTTGGTACAATGATGGTCATACTTGCAGTTGTAGATGTTATTTTTCCTTTAATGACAAAGCATGCAATTGATAATTTCATTGTCCCTAAAAATCTAGATGGATTAAGACCCTTTATTTTCTGGTATGTAGTGCTGGTTATATTTCAAGCCATTGTTGTTTGGATATTTATAGCTGAGGCTGGAAAAATAGATATGGGAATCAGCTATGATATCAGAAAAAAGGGATTTCAGAGATTGCAGGAGCTGTCATTCTCATACTTTGACAAGACCCATATAGGATGGATAATGGCGAGAATGACTTCAGATACCCGAAGGCTTGGGGAGGCTATTTCCTGGGGAATAGTTGATCTTGTCTGGGGCAGTACAGTTATGATAGTAATTTCAGGTGTAATGCTTTTCATGAACTGGAGACTTGCATTAATAGTATTAACGGTTGTACCAATCTTAGCAATTGTGAGCGTATATTTTCAAAAGAAGATTTTAAAAGCATTTAGGATAGTGAGAAAAACAAATTCTCGAATTACGGGAGCCTTCAATGAAGGTATAATGGGAGCAAAAACCACAAAGACCTTAGTTCGAGAAGAGAAAAACCTAAATGAATTTGAAGAAATTACAGGTGAAATGCATAGTTCATCTGTCAGAGCAGCCATCTTTTCCTCACTGTATTTACCTTTAGTTATTACACTTGGAAGCATAGGAACTGCCCTTGCACTGTGGCGTGGA
The DNA here is from genome assembly GCA_028278115.1 of Clostridia bacterium. Lineage (GTDB taxonomy): Bacteria > Bacillota > Clostridia > Peptostreptococcales > Caminicellaceae > JANQEZ01. Next base: position 1,595 of record JANQEZ010000169.1, on the reverse strand, counting down.
GGAGAAGGGGTAATTTTAGGAACCATAAGCTACGGTACACTTGTGGCATTTATATCCTTTACAATACAGTTTTTTGAACCAATTAGAGAGCTTGCCAGAATATTTGCCGAGCTTCAATCTGCCCAGGCTTCAGCCGAAAGAATAATATCCATGATTGAAACTGAGCCCGATATAAAGGATAGTACTGAGATAGTGAAGCTTTATGGAGATTCCTTTGAGCCTCAAAAAGAGAACTGGGCTAAAATAAAGGGAAGAATAACCTTTAAAGATGTAACCTTTGCCTATAAGGATGGGGAGAAGATTTTAGATAAATTCAATATTGACATAAAGGCAGGACAGACCATTGCTTTAGTAGGAGAAACCGGTTCTGGAAAGAGTACCCTGGTGAATCTAGCATGTCGTTTTTATGAGCCTACTGAGGGTGAAATACTAATTGATGGAGTCGACTATAAAAAGAGATCGGTATTATGGCTCCATTCAAATCTGGGGTACGTTTTGCAAACTCCCCACCTCTTTAGTGGAACGATAAAGGATAATATAAGATATGGTCGACTAGAAGCATCAGAAGAAGAGATAATAAGTGCAGCTAAAATGGTTAATGCCCATGATTTTATAATAAAGCTTGAGGATGGATATGACTCTGAGGTTGGTGAAGGCGGCAGTCGTTTATCTACTGGAGAAAAGCAGTTAATATCCTTTGCAAGGGCCATACTAGCCAACCCTAGAATATTTGTGTTAGATGAAGCAACATCCTCGGTGGATACAGAAACAGAACAGCTTGTTCAAAATGCAATAGGTAAAGTACTAAGGGGCAGAACAAACTTCATAATAGCCCATCGCCTATCCACCATTCGAGCTGCCGACAGAATCCTAGTTATTAGCAAGGGGAAAGTGATAGAGGAAGGAAATCACTATCAGTTGATTAAGAAAAAGGGTCATTATTATAGGCTGTATACAAATCAGTTTATGGATGAGCAGGAGACAAAGCTGCTTCATAAAAGCAGTTAATCTAATGGGATTGAAATACTATATTAAATAAGATTGATAAGGGAGGAAATAAAATGTTAAGAGAGATAAATGAAGAAACCCTATCTAGCATCTTAAAGCTTGAAGTAAATGAATCACAAAAGAAATTTGTTGCTTCCAATGCTGTTTCAATAGCCCAGGCATATTTTTCAAAGCATGCCTGGTTCCGTGGAATATATGAAGGGGAAACGCCTGTTGGATTTGTAATGCTTCATATTGATAAAAAAAAGCCTGAATACTGGGTCTGGAGATTTATGATAGCTAAAGGGCATCAGGGTAAAGGCTACGGAGCAAAGGCAATGAAGGAAATAATAGAATTTGTTAAAAAGCTTCCAAGGGCAAAGGAGCTATGTTTAAGCTATGTACCCAGTGAAGGAAGTCCATTACCATTTTATAAAAAAATGGGATTTCTTGAAACCGGAGAATGGGATGATGAGGGAGAAGAAAAAATCATGAAATATGATTTTTTATCAGATTGTTGACAAAGTCAACAAGATGACAGGCTTTTGAGAAATCCGAAGTTCGAGGCGTGCTGAAAGTGAGAGGTCGCAGCGTATAAAGAAATACGT
>JANQEZ010000202.1 GCA_028278115.1 Clostridia bacterium | reverse complement strand
GTATTATCATCCTCTACGATTAGTATTTTATACATTCATAATCCCTCCCCTATAATATTATACCAGACACTATACCACTCATAACTAACCTTACACTATTGTAAGGTAAATAAATTTTAAAAGTGTATAACTATGCTTGACTGATTATTCTATATTTGGTTTAATATTTTGGTAAAGTAATATTAAACGGAGGGATGATAGTCATGGATACATTGAGTCAATTTATAAAATACGTTAAGCTAGATGAGGAAAAAAGGATTCTTATTTCTGTTCAAAGTCAATATGAATCTTTTCTGCAAGATAAAAATACAAGGTCTATGTTAAAACAAAGTGTTCAAAACATCTTAAAGGAAGATTTTAAGCTAATGGAAGTTGGAAAAAATGTATGCAGGCTTACTGTAAAGGCGGGAACTGAAGATAGAAATTTAGAGCTTGTAAAGACTGAGCTTGTAAAGGGACTTGAAGTAGCAATGACATTTTTAAGTCAGATGGGAAATATGAGTGATAAATAGTATTGAGATTTTCTGTTCATAGTAAAAAAAATTTACAGCATATAGATGTGTGACCGAGAAGTTTTACTTTCAATGTTTTGCTGTGAGCTGTCAGCCATTAGCTATTAGCCAAATTAAGCATTGTAGTTTTGGCTTACGAAATATTTAGATAAACGGTTAAGTTTTAGGGTCACACATCTATAGATAACCAACACTAAAACTTAAAATAAATTTCAAAGAAAATAATGAACGCTTCTGCATTTTTTATTTGAAATTTATTAGACTTTAAAGTTGGTTATCTATATAAACAGGGAGATAAATCCTATTTTCTAAGGATTATCTCCCTTTAAAGGCATATACACTATCTAAATTCCTCTAAAAACTTCTCAGCATCAGTTGGTTTCCACTTTCTTTTTATCAATGGCTTAGTATCCTTTAAATGAGGAATACGATCTATAAATGTTGGTTTTTCTTCCTTATATAGTATGCCAAGGGGTATACCATCATCTCCCCATTCTAGAGATTTTTCATAGGCAATCATTTTATTACTTGGATCATAGCTGTCGTCTAAATAATACGCCCTATCCTTATACCATTTATAGGTATTTACTTTATTGAAGGTTACACAGGGCTGTAGGATGTCTATTAATGCATAACCTTTATGCTTTATTCCTTCCTTTATAATATGGCTTAAATGCCCTTGGTCTGCTGAAAAACATCGGGCAACAAAGCTTGCTCCAATTGTAATAGCAAAGGATAATGGATTGAATGCTTCAAACCTAACTCCATCAAACTGCATGGATGTAACCTGACCCTCAGCGGTGGTAGGAGAAGCCTGGCCCTTTGTCAATCCATATATTTGATTATTATGAACTAAATGGGTAATATCTAGATTCCTCCTAATATTATGGAGTGTGTGATTACCTCCTTCACCATAGGTATCGCCATCTCCAGAGGTTACAATGACCTTTAAATCTTTATTTGCTATTTTAGCACCTAATGCAGGGGGCAGAGCTCTGCCGTGAAGTCCATTAAAGCCATTTGTATTGACAAAATGAGGAGTTTTAGCGGCCTGACCTATTCCCGATATTATCATCACCTCATGGGGTAATAGGTCAAGCTCCGATAGGGATTTTTTTAAGGCATTTAAGATTCCAAAGTTTCCACAGCCTGGGCACCATGAATTTTCCTCCTTGGAGTCAAAAAGTTTAATATCCGTTGCCATCTACATTACCTCCTCTTTTACTTTATTATATATTTCTTCGCAGCTTATTTGTCTGCCATCGTATTTTAATAGGCTTTTATGGGCAGTGATTCCAGTTTCTTGCCTTATAAGCTTTCCAAGCTGACCTGTAAAGTTTTGTTCAATATTTATTATATTTTTAGCATACCTGCTGTATTTATTTAAAAGCTTTGTAGGCAGTGGATATATATCTCCAAATACTAAAGCTCCTACAGATAGTCCATCACTTTGCATTAATTCTACGGATTCCTTTAAGGAGCCATAGGTTGAGCCCCATCCAAGCAATAGTATTTCAGGCTCATCTACTCCAAAGTAATCTGGCTCTATAAGCTCCTGCCTCAATTTTTCCAGCTTATTCATCCTTTTCCTCATCATATTTTTTCGTATCTCTGGCGACTCATCAATACCACCGTATTCATCATGCTCATGGCTATCACCAAGAACCGTTACTCCCTTAATACTTCCCGGTATAACCCTTGGAGATATTCCATTTTCATTTAGTTCATATCTCTTATAATCTTTAATATTAATATCATCTTCAGTAGCAATATATCTATTAATTTCGATTTCATTTAAATTATATTCTGCTATACTCTGTTTAGCATCGGCAAGATATTGGTCGTTTAATATTATTACCAGCATCTGATATTTATCTGCAAGATTTAAAGCCCTAATGGTTTGATAAAATGCATCTTTAGCATTTCTAACGGCTAAGACCATTCTAGGTATTTCACCATGGGAGGCATTTAAAACAAAGCTCAAATCACTTTGCTCAGTTCTTGTGGGCAATCCTGTAGCAGGCCCTGGACGCTGTACATTAAGTACCACTAAGGGAGTTTCTGTAATATCTACTAAGCCTAATGCCTCAGTCATCAAGGATAGTCCTCCACCTGATGTCCCGGTCATAGATCTCACTCCTGCAAAGGAAGAGCCTATTGCCATATTTATAGCTGCTATCTCATCCTCTGCCTGTATCACTACTATATTTGCCTCTCTTTGTCTTTTAGAAAGATATGTCATGACACTTGTTGAAGGTGTCATTGGGTAACCTGAGTAAAAGCTTACACCACCAGTTAGGGCGCCAAAGGCAATGGCTTGATTTCCACTTATCAATATATTATCATTTTCAGCACCTTCTTCAATATCAAACCTTGCTTCAACCATTTCATAGCCCTTGGTGGCTGCCTTAAGATTATAACCTTTAATCTCACTATCCCATTTTTCATGAAAAACTTCTTCGGCTTTATCTAGGGACATTCCAAAGAGTTTAAGAACAGCTCCCATAGCAACAGTACTATAAACCTTAGACTTGCCTATTTCCTTTGCTATCTTCATCATGGGTAGAGCAATAACATTTTTATGTTTAACCTCTATATTATCATCGCATAAAATAACGCCATTATCCCTCAATCTTTTTTCGTGAAGCTTCACCGTCGCCTCGTCAAAGGCAATAATTACATCTAGTCTTGGGTGAAAGGTTGTAACCTCCTCAGTACCAAACCTCAATTGAATGAAATTATGTCCCCCTCGTACTCTAGACATATAGTCTTTATTTGAAAAAACATAATATCCCTTCTTCATAAATATTTTTTCAAGTAATGCCGTAAATGTATCCATGCCTTGTCCAGCAGAACCGCCAACAAGTAGATTGTATTTCATATATTTCACTCCCTCGAGATTGTTTTCTGTGCATTATGTATTTACCCATAATCTGATTTGGCAATCTATAAGTGATGATTATTATGTATTATTAATTCTATGGATGTGTGCCCGAGAAGTTTTACTTTCAGTGTTTTGCTGTAAGCTGTCAGCCATTAGCTATTAGCCAAATTAAGCATTGTAGTTTTGGATTAAGAAATATTTCAAAAAAAGTTTAAACTCCTAAGCCACACATCTATAGCATATCAGTAAATTAGCTTGTAACAATGTGATAAATAAACTTAATAACTAAATCTCTCCACTCCTACCTCTGTTTTTTTATAATAAAGCAAAGCCTAATTTGCATTATATATTCTAACTTCATTATCCTCCGTAACACTGAAAACTAATTTACTTTCTTCTTTTTTCTTTATATGTTTTTTATAATAATATATTCATAAATATAATATGATGTACCTTATTTAAAGCTCATTATATGCAAATCCTAATTCTTCTACATTTAGAAAAACTGCTGATAAAAAATATTATCAGCAGTTTAGTTTTACCAAATATACTATTTTTAAATTTTTATAGTATTTACATGGTTATGGTAGTATTTAATCCACTTATATTAACGTCTACTTTAACAACAGGCTTTATTATGATACAATTAACACTTTCCTTAATCTCAATATTTTCATCTAATTCGTCATTTTTGCAACCATTATTATGTTTTAAGTTGTTATCTTCCATTTCATCATTGCCAGCTGTAACAAAGGTATTGGTTTCCAATCCTTCAATATCCGAAGTGATATTAATATTTGGTTTAATAATAATTTTGTTTATACACCCATCAGTAACCACCTTGATTTCGTTCTCATCTTTAGCTTCTTCATGGTTATTCTTTAACTCTTCATTTTTACTTTTATAATCATACACAGCATTTCTATCTTCCATTTTCACATCCCTTTCTTAATTCATTAAGTCAAGTACAAGCTGAAAATCTGTACTCATTAATCCATAGCTATACTATAGAGAATCCGAAGTAAATGTTAATTTATACATATACTATATTAATGTACATATCAAAATATCCGATGCTTCTAGGGATTTTTGATGTGTATAAATTAAACTTTTGACTGGAATCTCTATACATTAGAAATTTATTAATCTTTAGAGTATTAGGTATATTCCCATCTGTATATTTGTAAACAATCAATTTCTCTTCCTAAGCTTTTCTACTATTTATATATGTCCTAAATAATAGGAAAGTTACAAATTTGAATAAAATACTCTCAGATACTAGTCAGTAAGCTCCCAAAATTGTATGTACAAATTTTCCTGGCATCGAATATCATAAATCGAAGGGATGGACAAATAGTCAGCAAATAAATTTTAATGCAAAATAGAAGGAGAGGTTAATATAATGAGCCAAGAACTTAGCGGCAATAAACTTAGGACGCAATTTAGTTTTGTAGTTGACGACTCTACTTTAAGCCGTATTTTAAACGACATTGCTAGTCAAGATATAAGTATCACTGGTTATCTGCAAACAAAGCCCTTCATAAGCAATTTAAATTACAGCGGTGATATGAAGTCAAATCTTGTTAGACTTGTAGTTGGCAGTCCTAATTCGGAAACAAGCACAGACCTTATGGGAGTAAGAAATATACTTAATTCCCTAGATATTAATTTCGAGGAGAAGTCTATAATTCAAATACTTCAAATTGTATCGGGGATTCCAGGCATAATTAATGGATTATTCGGTGCTCTATGGCGTAAGGTCACAGTTAACGCCTTTTATCTTGGAGAGGATAAAATTATTTTATCGATGTATCGGATGCCTTCAAAGCCTTTATCGTTCTTTCAGAGGCTGATACTAAGCAATGTCCCAGGTTATGTTCTCCTGTTTGTGAATATAGTTAATAGAATGGTAATGAGAGGACTAAAAGCACTTCACTCTATCTTCACTGAAAACCTGATTAAATATTAAAAAAGCTCTAGACTCAATACTATTAAAAAACTAGTATCAGAGTCTAGAACCTTAAGGTATTTTAATTATCTTAGCTCATGAACATTTCTATATCAGAATCAACATTTGTTGTTCCACCAATTCCAAATGTCTCAACTAAAACCTTAGCTACATTTGGAGATAGGAATGCTGGTAATGTAGGTCCTAAGTGAATGTTCTTAACACCTAGATATAATAATGCTAATAATACGATTACAGCTTTTTGCTCGTACCAAGCTATATTGTATGCTATTGGCAGGTCATTAACGTCATTTAATTGGAATACTTCCTTAAGCTTTAGAGCTATTACTGCAAGTGAATAAGAGTCATTACATTGTCCAGCATCTAATACTCTAGGGATTCCACCGATATCACCTAAATCCAATTTGTTATAACGATATTTCGCACAACCAGCTGTTAAGATTACCGTATCATTAGGTAGCTTTTCTGCAAACTCTGTGTAGTAATCTCTAGACTTCATTCTTCCGTCGCAGCCAGCCATTACAAAGAACTTCTTGATAGCACCAGTTTTAACAGCGTCTACTACTTTGTCTGCTAAAGCAAATACTTGGTTATGGGCGAATCCACCTACTATCTTACCTGTTTCGATTTCTGTTGGAGAATCCAATCTTTTAGCATGCTCAATTACTGCTGAGAAATCCTTAACACCCTTCTCATCGGCTATTATATGCTTACATCCCGGGAATCCTGTTGCTCCAGTAGTATATATCCTCTCTACATGCTCTGCCTTTGGAGGTACTATACAGTTTGTAGTGAATAGGATTGGTCCATTGAAGGTTTCAAACTCCTCTTTTTGCTTCCACCATGCATTACCATAGTTTCCTACAAAATGATCATACTTCTTGAATGCTGGATAGTAATGGGCTGGTAACATCTCACTATGAGTATAAACATCTACTCCAGTACCTTCTGTTTGCTTTAATAATTGCTCTAAGTCTTTTAAATCATGACCTGAGATTAAGATAGCTGGGTTATTTCTAACTCCAATGTTTACTTCTGTTATTTCTGGGTTTCCGTAAGATCCTGTATTGGCAGCATCTAACATAGCCATTGTATCTACGCCAAATTTTCCAGTTTCAAGTGTAAGAGCTACTAAATCATCTGCACTTAGTGTATCATATAATGTAGCTGCAAGAGCCTTAGACATAAATGCTAATATTTCTTCCTTTTCATTTCCTAAATTGTATGCATGCTCTGCATAGGCAGCCATACCCTTAACACCGTATGTGATTAGCTCTCTTAAAGAACGTACATCTTCATTTTCTGTAGCTAATATACTAACCTCAACAGCTTCTGCCTTTGTTTTAATAGCTTCATCTGTACTAGCAGTCCATGTTGCGGCATCATGTAAGTCGTTAAGTGCAGCACCTTTGTTTTTGAACTCTTGCTTCATATCTTCTCTTAAGGCTAAGCCTTTTTTAATTTCTTCCACAAACATTTCATCGTTGAAATTGGCATTTGTTATTGTCATGAATAATCCATTCATAATAAAATGACCTGCTTTAGGGAATTTAATACCTGCTTTTAAACCCTCTTGCTCTATCAGTGAGATTCCTTTTAAAGTGTATACCATTAAGTCTTGGATATTGGCAACCTTATCTGTTTTTCCACATACACCTTGTACTGTACATCCAGTTCCCTTTGCTGCTTCTTGACATTGATAACAAAACATACTCATTTGAATATCCTCCTTTATTAATAAATGTAAATTTTACCTCTGTTATGTTTATATCATATAATAAATCAAATCTTATTTCGGTATCCTAGGTTACCAAAAATCTATCTTGAGATAAGCTTCAAAAAACAATAAAAAGAATGGTTAGGTAAACTAAATTTGTTCATACTCCCCATTCTTTTGATAGAATATTATTATAGATGTGTGACTTAGAAACTTAACCTTTTTTAGAAATATTTCTTAACCGAAACCACAATACATATTTGGCTAATAGCTAATGGCTGACAGCTCACAGCAAAACATTGAAAGTAAAACTTCTCGGTCACACATCTATAAAGATAACGGCTTTTAAACCTTAATTAATTTTTCAAAGAAAAGAACGAATTCTTCTACTTTTTTTTGAAAATATTAAATTATAAAAGCGTATATCCATATATTTATATACTTGCCTTCAATGCTTCAAGATCAATGATTTTAAAGGAGGACCTATAAAAATCAATAATACCCTCTTCCTTCATTTTTATCATTTCCCTTGATAGTGACGGCCTAGAAACGTTTAAGAATTCGGCCAGCTCATTTCTTTTTAAGGATATCATAAAGGTTTGTTCTTTTCGTCTATTATACTGCTCTAGTAAATAGGTACTTATCTTTCCCCTTATACTTTTAATGGTTAGGTACTCCATTTTCCTATTTAGTCCAAGAGCTTTTTGGGAAACCACGGTCAGCATGTTCTGTATCAAAAACTTATGTCCCGGACACATAGTGGGACAATTGCCTATGATTTTATCGGCTGAAAGAAATAAAACTGTACAGTCGGTTTCTGCAATAACAGTTGCAGGCCATCTATTGTGATTAGCGAAGGCTATCATCTCACCAAAAATATCACTTTCTTCCAATTTTGCCATAATCATTCTATCTCCGGCTGCATTTTCTTTAGTTACAATTACTTTGCCTTCAACTATTATTCCTATACCGGTGAACTCTTCTCCACAGTTAGTCAAATATTCCTTCTTCTTATATGATGCTATACTAGGTCTTATACACATTAAGGTTTTAATCAGTTCATCCTTATCGAGCTCTTTAAATAATATAACCTTTGTTAAAGCATTTATCCATTTACTATACATGAAATTCTCCTTGACATATATATTTTCGTAACATAGGATACCAATATATATTTCCAATTATATTACAATGCAAAGTGTAAAACAATGACCTAAGTCACATGTTTATTAAAGGTCTATGGAATAACTCCTAAAGTTCAATGTCTTAATAGTTTTAAATTAAGACCTATATTTTTTATAAAGATTGTATTTAAATTTGAAAAGTGTTATACTTTAGATTCGATACATAATGACATAATTTTTAAGGGGGGGATTATATGGAGTATAGAATTGGTAGGTTTATTGGTGAAGATAGATTTGTTATATTAAAAAAGATACTTAATCTAGCTATTCCTTCCATGATTGAAATGCTCTTAACTACTTTAGTTGGAGTCGCCGACACAATTATGATAGGAAAGCATCTTGAAGCGGCAGGTATTTCCGCAATGTCCCTTGCCAACCAAATTATTTTTCCTATAATATTTATCTTTTCAGCCTTCAACGCAGGAACTACTGCTATTGTTGCAAGACATATAGGTGCAAAAGAATATGATGATGCCAACGAGGGTGCAGGTCAAGCTCTTATATTAAACACATTGTTGGGTATTGGTTTAGTAACATTTATGGTGATTTTTCATCAGAATTTTATAAGACTATTCCCAGCTAAAGATAGTGTAATAAATTTAGGAATAGATTATTTAAGAATAGTTCTATATAGTCAGTTGTTTATGCTGATTACATTTTCTATATCCAGTGCTTTAAGGGGTGCTGGCGATACCAAAACTCCAATGTACGTTAATGGTGCTGTAAATCTTCTCAATATTCTTGGAAACTGGCTGCTCATTTATGGTATATGGATATTTCCCAGAATGGGAATTGCAGGAGCGGCATTATCTACTACTATATCTAGGGCCTTAGGGGCAATTTTTCTATTATTAATTACCTTTAAAGGTAATAAAAAAATAAAGCTTAAGCTTCAAAATCTAAGACTCAAAATTGATATGGTTAAGAGAATATGCAAAATAGGATGGTCAGCTGCTGTCGAGCAGTTTTTTATGCAGACCTCTTTTATAGCACTGAATTTCATTGTTGTTACCCTTGGAGAAGTTAGTCATGCAATTCTTAATATGGTTATAAGGATAGAATCTATTTCCTTTATGCCAGCCTTTGGTATTACAATAGCTGCATCAACCTTAGTTGGTCAAAGCTTAGGTGCTAAAGATGAAGAAATGGCGGTTAAGAGTGGAAATTTATCAGCTTTACTTGGTGGATTAATGGGTCTATCTTTAGGAGTTTTATTTTTATTGTTCCCTAAACAGCTTATGACTCTATTTGTTAATGATATAAATACAATAAACGCTGGCATATTACCCATTAGACTTGCAGCAATGCAGCAATGGGCTATAGCCCTTATGCTCATATATTCCGGTGCTCTACGGGGTGCTGGTGATACCAAGGTAGTAATGTATATAAGTATTTTTAGGGTTTGGGGAATGGCTGTGCCCCTTGCTTATCTATTTGTAAAGTTCACTAGCTTAGGAGTCGCTGGAGTATTCATAGCCTCAAATATTGTATTTTTCATCGTTGCTATACTTTTTTATTACAGATTTAATTCACGTAAATGGATTAATATCAAGGTATAGATTTATAAATGCGTCTGAGGACGCACTTTAGTTGCAAGTTCTAAGTTCCAAGTTGCAAGTATTAGGGTCTTTCTAACTGTTTGTTTTCCTCTATTTCAGCTATGCAATTTCTTGCAAAAAGTATATGAATTTCTTAGCAATGAAAACAACTCTTGGTAAATAAATCCAAGAGTTGTTTTCATTCACAGATTTTTTATGAAGCTTTTCAGCAAAACCCTAATACTTGCAGCTAAAACCCTTGGTTAGACCCAGTTGTTCTCTCTATCCTTCTCCAGCTAATGCCGCCATTTGTCCATCCCTTACTGTGACTGTAATAAATCCCTCTGTTATTTCAAGGGGAGTAACAGTTACAAAGTAATCACAGCATCCCGGACAGGCCTCGCAGTCACAAAACGTGAATTCAAAGGAGTTTGTAGACCTATCAATGATTCTAAAATCTAGTCGTGATATAGTCCAAATTCCAAGTGATATTGGCTCTCTTCCATCACATGCCCTAAAAAGCTCATATCTCAGCTCTGCTCTGCCTTGATCTACTAGATTTTGAAAGCTTACTATACTAGAGAAGTCAATATTTATAACAGGTTTGCGTAGACTGCTGGTATCTATAGTAGTATTAGCGAGCTGAAAAGCTGAGTCATTTGATGATATGAATGTCTTTTCTCCTGTTCCCGTGCCGCATGAAAGTAAAATTTCTTTAGATTTTGCTCTTGAATCCTTTAAAGTATACTTTGAAGGTCTATCTCTTTTATCATGTATTTTACAATCTTGGTATTTAAAACTCTCCTTTGATGATTGCAAAACTGCTGTCAATCTAGCATTATCAACCTTCACACCTAAATAAATTGCCGGGTCGCTCACATTTAGCTCCCTTCCTTTAACTGTAACAAAGTATTCACAACATCCTGTACATAAAACCTCTTCACAAAACACAAAGGAAAATGAGTTGTCTATAGCTGTAGGTATAACATTGTTTGTTCTCTCAAATATCCAGGTTCCAAGGGATAGAGGAGTTCCCTCACCACAGACTCTAAATAATTCAAACTCCAGTCCCACATCGTTTACTCTAAAGGCTGTATTAATAATACTTGAAAATTCAATTAGAACTCGAGGCTTTATTAAACAGGATGTGTCAATTGTAGTCTGAGCTATTGTGACTGGAGATTGTAATATAGTTGCCTGTCTATAGGTTATGCTTCCATTTCCCTTACCGCATGCTAATATTATATCCTTGGACTTATCATATACTTTTATATTTTCTTTATCAAAGCAAACTTTATATTCATCCTCTGAGTAGTCACATAATGACTGAGATAAGGCAGCTATTCTTGTATTGCTTACTATTACTGATGCATCAATAATTTCAATTGGTGTAACTGTAACGAAGTATTGAAAGCACTTGGGGCTGCTAATACATTCACAAAAAATAAAACTAAAGCTTTCTTCTTGAATTTCAAATACAACTGGTGCAGAGCCAGCCTCCTCGAATATCCAGCTCCCTAAGAGTTTCGCCTCTTCCTTTTCACATGCTTTAAAAAGCTGGTAACGAAGCCTAACCGTTGCTCCACTTTGGAATGCATCAATCCTGATAAGATTTGAAAATTTTATTAATACTTTTGACTTCCCTAATACTTTAGTATCCAAATTAACATATGCTAATTGTATGTTTTCATCACTTGAAGATGTAAAGCTCCTACTTCCTGTTCCATCACCACATTCTAATATTGTCCTTTTAGATTTGGAATTATTAGTCTTATTTATTATAGAGCTTTTTAACGGTCTACAGCTCATCTCCTCGTTATAATTATCATTGTAAGTCATTCTATCCCCCCTATGTTTTTTAAGTATTAATTATTCTTTTAAAAATAGTATCTCCACTACATACTACGCAGCAAATTCAAGACTGTGTTTTTTTATGGTAAATGGCTGATAAAGTATCTGTAATGTGATTTTATTAGAGCTCAAAATAAATTTCCCTAAAATAACTACAGCTTCTAGGATATCACAATGGGGTTTATTAATCTTTAAATTAGTATTGCTAAAACTATTGACACCTATTTCAGAATATTATACACTGCTTAAGTAGTTACCATTTTTTTGATAATATATTATTAGTTTAAAGGGGGGGTTTTTACATTGAAAGAAAAAGAAAAGGTAATGAACAAATGGTTTGTCGTTTTTGGTGCAGTTATGGTTCAAGTATGTATTGGAGCTATATATTCCTGGAGTTTATTCAATCAACCCTTGATGGATAAATTTGATTGGACTAAGGATCAAGTTATATTGACTTATTCTATTGCAATATTTGTTTTCGCATTCTCAACAATCTTTTCTGGAAGGCTTCAGGATAGATTTGGACCAAGAATTGTCGCAACAATAGGTGGGGTTCTTTATGGCTGTGGTCTTTTACTGGCATCTACTGCAACTTCCCTAACAATGTTGTACATTTCATACGGTATTTTAGCGGGAGCTGGAGTAGGTTTTGCTTATGTTTGCCCACTTTCTACATGTGTTAAATGGTTTCCAGAAAAAAGAGGATTTATTACAGGTATTGCTGTAGGTGCTTTTGGGATGGGTAGCTTAGTATTTAAAGAAGTTATTGAGAGTTTATTAAATAGTCTGGGAGTTTCTTTAACATTCTTCTACATAGGAATTATTTATATGGTATTGGTTATAGGTGGTGCTCAGTTGCTTAGATTACCTCCAAAGGACTATGGAAAAACAGATAATAATATCTCAAAAGCCAATGGCAATGAAACTTTTACAGTGGGTCAGATGATGCAAACTAAGGCCTTCTATTTAATTTTTATAATGTTCTTGTTTGCGTGCACGAGCGGACTCCTCGTAATCGGTCTTGCAAAGGATATTGGAGTTCAGCTTGCAGGTCTTGAGCCTTCTGTGGCTGCAAATGCTGTTGCAATGATTGCTCTATTTAATGCAGGCGGCAGATTATCCTGGGGAACTCTCTCTGATAAGATTGGTAGATTAAAGGCAATTTTCTTCATGTTTATTATTACTGCCGCTTCTATGATTGTTATGAGCGTTATAAATCTAAACTATTTTATATTCTTTGCTTGTTTAGCTGGAATAGCATTTTGCTTTGGTGGATTCTTGGCTGTATTCCCTACAATCACCGGAGATTTCTATGGTATTAAAACTCTAGGGTCAAACTATGGAGTCGTTTATCAGGCATATGGTATTGCCGCATTGGCCGGTCCCCTTATAGTTAGAATTGTTGGAGGACTAAAACCAACCTTCATGATTTCTGCTATTTTGGCAATTATAGGGTGCATATTAACTATTATGGTTAAACAACCTACTTTAGATGCTTCGTTATAAAATATATTAGGGAAGCTATGGGTAAAAAACCCATAGCTTTTTATATAAAATATTTTTAATTTATACAAAATTATTTATTTCTGATAAATTCTTCATAAATATACCATACTATAATCATAGTTATATTAAGCTATTGGAGGCGATATGTTATGAAGAAAAAAAGAAGAAAGTCAAAGGCAAATACGAAATCTATTTCAACACCTTTAGGTCATATTAAAATTAATTCTGAACTGACTGATGAACCTATAACTGAGCAGGTAAAAGAGCTTTTAGATGATAACAAGTAACTAGAGTAAGTCAGGGAATGGATTCCTTGACTTGATTTTTTTCAAGCCCTTAGATTCTGTATATACCAAAGCAGAAAGCCTACAAGAGATGTAAGTCCAAGCATTACTAAGGCCTTTATCCAATTAGTCAGACTATCTAGCTTTGTAATAAGCCCCTCTATTTTTTCACTTATTCTAGCTTCCTTTATTTCAAGTTCTCTTATCCTAGTTTCATGGTCAGATATTTTTTCCATAATTTCATCACTTTTTTGATGTTCTTGTCTCATTTTTGCACCTACTTCCAATAAAGTCTAATCCCATACCCTAATACACTGTATATTCAGTTATTCTTAATATTGTGCAACTTGTACCAATACTTATATAGTTACTTTAAATATTTCCTTTTCCTCCTTCTCACTACACCATATGAATTTTGTACAAGACATGTGTCCAAAAAATAAAGCCAGGTGCTAAGACCAAGCTTAAAAGTAATTGAGAATTTGGAATATATTTACTTTTAAGTATGAGTTATCTAGAAAGCTTTAATTGCTAACAGCTATTCTATATGCCAATATCATTAATACTATACCAGGAAGAGCTATCTGAAAACCAAGTTTACTGTTTTGATTAATATACTCCTTATCGACAATTTTCTTTAGTGGTGAAAGCTCATAATTTATAAATAAAAGTCCTAATGAAATAAATACAAATCCTAAAAGTATTAAAAAGATTGACAATGCTATAATCATTATGATAATTCCCCCTTAAGATCATTATTAAATTCCTATAAATCCTAAACTGAATATTCTATGGATATTATAGCATCTTTTTCTTATTAGGGGAAATTTCATGATTGTCTGCCTGTGCTACGATTTGTGAAATCTAGATATTCTGCTTGTTCAAAAAATAGTAAAGCTAATATTAGTATAGATAAACGCTTTTAAACCTTAGTTAAATTTTCAAAGAAAACAAAACTACAATGCTTAATTTGGATAATAGCTTACAGCTCACAGCAAAATAAAGAAAGTAAAACTTCTCGGTCACACATCTATAGCTAAATTTTTCCTATTTTCTTAATATTTACTTAATTATAATGAATATTTGTCATTACGTGTCAAAAAGATGTTATAATTCCTCACAAAGGGAGGAAGATATATGAGAATAATAGGAGTGAGAAGGATTGAACTATCTGGGCGATTTCCATTGCCTAAAGAAGCAAGAAGCGAAATCTCTATACAGCATGATGACCACGTAGAGTTTTTTACAGACCAAGATAATATAATGATAATGAAGTATAGAGAAAGATGCTGTATATGTGAAGAAAATTTTGATGTAACAGATTTTAAAAATAGACATATTTGTAGCGAGTGTTTAGATGGAATTATAGAAAAATGTTAAAGGAAGCTCATAATTGGCTTCCTTATTTTTGATTAGAGTCTTTCTCCACAAAAACACCTTCCACTGCTTTCCAGACGCAGGGACAGGGACTTGTCTGTTGGTTAATACTTAGTTTCTCTTACAAAACCATTCCCTGGCCCTCTTATAAAAACATTTTACCCTAAACTTCCATAGCTATTCTAATTACCCGTTTTAAAGAAAGATTTCTGCTGCTTATGATAAGGCTAAGTTTACATAGTATATCAGCGGTTTTTAGTTGTATCAAATTATATTCTCGTCCCATATCATACATCACTTTAAGTAATATATATTTAAGTACACCTTTTTTTCATATTTCACCAGTTTACAAGCTAACTAAGAAACAAAATACTAAACAATAATGTTATTATGTAAACACTATTAATAATCATGAAATTCTTAACTGCTAAAACAAAGGTTTCCTTTTTGGTTTGTTTCATATAAAATTGTTTAATATTTTTATTTACTGGTATTAAAGTAATAAGTATCAGAATAGTAATGATTGGAGTAATCCTTAATATTATTAAAAGTAATATATCGATATATACCATATAATACAATATCCTATATGTTTTAAGAGCATTCTCTTTTCCAATATATATCGGTAGAGTATATCGTTTGTTTTCTCTATCATCTTCCATATCGCAGATATTATTTGCAAGCATTATATTTGCAATTCCATTTACTGCGGGTAAAGAAATTAAGAAGATAAAAATGATTTCTATGATATCAATGTTTAAATTGATTATTCCATTTTCATATATGATTCTAACAATACCCTCATCTATCACATGAATATATACTGATATAAAAATAATAATGAATCCCATTACAAGTCCTGAGAACAATTCTCCAAAGGGAGTACGAGATATGGGTATGGGACCAGCCGAATACAATATAGCTACTATAAATGAAGCCCCTCCTAAAAGTAATACTACTAGGTCTGTATTCAGAGACAAAACTATTCCAGATGTCACAGCTATAAAAATGAGTCCAGCTATTGCAGCTTTCACCTTGGTGTCCTTTAACTTACTTGCAACAATTATATTATGTATTTCATAATTATATCCCTTGGTCTTTATTGCCTTTTTGTAATCGTAATAATTATTAATGGCTGTTGTTGCCATATCTATTGTTATCAGGGATACGAACATTAGAATAAAGTTCTTTAAACTAAAGCTACTAAACCTATATATAGCATATATGCTTCCAATCCCTAAAGGAATCATACTGGCAACCTTTGTTTGAATTTCAACCAATTTAAGAAAATTTTTAATAGTCACTATTGCTTCCCCCTAATAAATAGAAATAAATCGTATATATTATTTTATCACAAAATCGAGTTTCACCATAAAATAAATATCCTCTAGTGTGTTAACAAACAGTTCACATTTTATACATATTCATTTGTTATTATATATTTATAAAAGGAAATCCCCTTTTAATATATAGGACCTCTGGAATTTGCAGAGGTCTGTTGTGATTTTTGTATAAATTAATCTTTATTTTATATATCCTTCTTATTCAATAAATGCTATTCCTTAATAAAGCTTAACTTCATTTTTACCGAAATATATTATATAAAGAAAAATATATTATTATAGCTTTGATATAGATAAAATAATTGGTGGAGGGAGACATATGAAAATTTCTTCAGTTAAAAAGGCCAGGATTCATACCAGTTTCGTTGATAGGAAAACTTCTGTGGGTCAAACAGATGCTGTAGACTCTATAACCCCTGTTAAAAGGATAAATAATGCTTCTTATTATTCTTCGGAAAATCATTTAATGATTTATGATGATTTCTATGATAATCTAAAGGAGCTAAGAAATGAATATAAAAGTTTTTATCATGACGAGCAATTACTTAAAAAGGCCATAGACAGCTTCGATAAAGATAATGATGAGCTGCTTAAAAATATGAAGGAATTAATCTCTAAGTATAATAATGCCATAAATTCATTAGCTTCATTTGATAATGCATTTAAAACCAAGCATGTACTCAAAATTCAAAGTCTCCTAATTGACTTTGAGAAGCAATTGGCTAATTTAGGTATATTCATTTCAAATATGTATGAACTAAATTTAAAAGAAGATATGTTCATTAGAAAAGTAAAGATCAATGAAAATGCATTGGATTTCCTGTTTGAACCTACTAAAGGACTAATATTAAAAATATATTATACCTTTAGAAACATTAAAATACCTAAAAAGACGGCTGTCGAAAACAAATACGATGATGCAGTTTATAGGGGAATATTGTTAGATAGTAAAACCTAGAAATATCAATAGGCTGCCTAAGATACCTATACATTCAATCTCTGTTGAATTTAAGTCCTTTAGGCAGCCTGTTATATTTTAAAAGCTATTATCTATAAATACTAAATCATATATGACATTCTTGACATATATGTCGGAACTGCAGTTACAGGTGTCATTTGAATCATCCTTGCCATTGAATATGCTTTACACTCCTTGGCACAGTTCATACAAACTTTTGCACAGTTCTGAGACTGAGGGTCTGAGTATTTTGCACATTCTTTTCCACACATCTCACAAATGTATGCACAAAGGTCTGCAATATTTTTTGAAAAATCGCTATCTCGTGCAATATATTTTGCTGTGAGAGTGCATATATCTGCACAGTCACGCAAATAGCTAAGCTGTTTCACCCTTGAGCTTACATCGGGTCTGTTTGCTACATAGGTTGTCATCATCTCACAAACCTCCTCACAACCTTGGATAGTCATAAGAAGCTGCTGTTGATAGGGTTGATCAGTCTTAGCTTTATTTGCTTCTTTAATCTTATTTTCATGTTTTGTATTTATATTATAAGGATTATATTGATTTTCTTTATTAATATTTGCTTCATTAGAAGTATCCTTTTTTATATTTACTTGATTTACGCTATAGGTATTTTCCTTCTTATTATTTGCCTCGTTGGCTTTATAGGAATTTTCCTTTTTCTTATATTTATTTGAATTTCTTAATATATTTCCTGCCATTTTTAGTTACAGTCCCCTTTCTGATTTGTAAATCTACATATCCCTACATATACAGTATATGCATATTACAATTTAAAGGTTCTATATAATAACTAAATCGTTTTTAGCGGAAAAGTAAATAGGATAGTTCTATTTCCATCTATTATCACTTATACCTATTTAGCTTTTCTAATAACTTATTTTTCTTTTCGATTAATCCTTGAACTTCATTTATAAGGAGATTATCAAGTCTGTGACCTTCCTCTAAAAAAAACATGGAAACAGCTCCTAGTCCAACGTGTGTCCCCACAGCCACACCCATTTGCATAATGAATATATCACCGTCATAATCGGTTTCTTTGAGAATTTTATTTTTAAGGTTTTCAGCGTATTTTATATCGGAGGTATATCCAATTATTATGAAATCAGTAATATTCCAATCGTTCCTCTTTTTAAATTCTTCTACATAGTGCTTAAGGACTCTTTTTCGCCCCCGCTCCTTGGCAACTATGGCTCCTTTTCCCTTCCTCATAGACATTATAGGCTTGAGCTTTAATATTTTTCCTATGAATGCACTTGTGTTAGTAAGTCTACCACTTTTAATCAGATGAGACAGGTCATCAACGGAAAGATAGTGTTTTACATTTCTTTTATAGGTTTCATTAAATTCAATTAATTCTTCAAAATTTGCACCCTTTTCCCTTAACATAGCACTTTTTATTATCAACCATCCACTTCCGTGACTCATACAATTTGAATCTACAACATATATTTTTATATTTGACTCTGGCTTCTCCTCAAAATAGTGATTCTTAGCCAGCTCAGCAGATTGATATGAACCACTGGTACCACTAGACATACATATACATAGTATCTCTGTATACCCATCATCAATAGCCTTATTGATTATATTTAGGTATTCAGTCGGACTCGGCATTGCTGTAGTTGGATTTTCATCTAAGCCTTCAATTATATTGTAAAAATCGTCTGCCGTAATATCTATCTTATCTCTATAGATATTGCCTTCAATATTTATAGTTAATGGAGCCACACCTATATCATATTTTTCAATAATATCTTGAGAAAGATCACATGTTGAATCAGCCATTATTTTTATCATAAATACTCTCCACCTTTTATTAATTATAGATGTGCGACCCTACAACCATCTACATATATGGATATACGCTTTTATAATTTAATATTTCCAAATCAAAAAATGTGCAAGCATTCATTGTTTTCTTTGAAAAATTGATTAAGGTTTAAAAGCGTTTATCTTTATATATGAATTGTTTGTCGAATTTTGTTTTATTCTGTTAGATAAATACTAACATAATTGAAGGAATTATTAAAGAAGTTTATGGCTAATATCTATTATGTTACAAATTATATATATAAGTTATCTATCTATAAATCTATATACTCCTTTTACAGATATTTATTGATAAAAATAAGCTACAATAAAATAGCCGCAGCTAATTAATCTAATTTATTAGCTGCGGCTGTTACTATTTAAATCTTATCTTTATTATTTTATTATCTCAACCATGTCGCCATTTTTTAATCCAGCTGCATTTCCCTCTTCTAAATCAACATGAAACTCAAGTGCATATGTTGGATGTACTCTAGCCAGAACGTTTTCAAATACAAGCCCTCTCATACCTTCAATACGTACCTTTACTATTTCTTTATCTTCTATACCAAATTTTTCGCCATCAGTAGTATGCATATGAATATGTCTAGCTGCTGCAATAATACCTTCTTGCATTTCAACTTCACCTTTAGGACCAACAATCTTTGCCCCTGGGCTCTCTGCTAAGTCACCTGAGTTTCTTACTGGCGGCTTTACTCCTAAAGCAAATCCATCAGCAAATGAAATCTCTACCTGAGTATTACTCCTTGCTGGGCCCAGTACTCTAACTCCCTTTATGGTTCCTTTAGGTCCTACTATGTCAACCTTTTCCTGACATGCGTATTGTCCAGGTTGCTTTAAATCTTTAAAATTAGTTAATTCATATCCTTTTCCAAATAAAATTTCAATATGCTCTTTGCTTAAGTGTATATGACGGTTCGATAAACCAACTGGCACTAGTATCTTGCTCATGTATCTTCCTCCTCGAAATATTGTATACATTATACACTTTAATTATCATATAATACTCAAATTATGTCAATTATTTAGAAAAATTTTTTCAAAGTTTTTTTGGAGGTTATAATTTGTCAATAACAGATTTTACTTTTCCTTCCATACTTGAGATTTTATCCCTTCTATCATCTATTTTTATACTAGTAGATACCCTCAAAGCCCCATTATTAAAGGGAACTTCATGTATTTTCCTAATAGTCTCTAAGATAATATCTAAGTCTCCCTCCACTATCGTCCCCATAGGTGTAAGCTGATACTTTATAGTCTTTACAGACTCTAAGACTTTGTGGCAATCAGCCACATATTTACTTAAGCTAGTATCCTTTGTACCCAATGGTACTATTGTAAATTCAACAATTGCCATCAATTTAATCCTCCCTTTTATTATTTTAGCAAATTATATAATTCCTCTCCAATTTCATAGGCATTAAGTAATATCTCACTTCTATCTGAAACAGGCATCTTATCAGTATTATCTACGAGAAGCTTCTTATATAGTTTCGTATTAACTGATCTGAAAAACAAATCAGCTACAACCTCAGCTCCAATAAAACCATCTTCACCCTGCTTTGCTCCAGCAGTACAAATAAATATACCCATTCGCTTTTTATCTCTGTCTATCAGAGATTCTTTATAAATGTACTTACTAGCCCATAACCCATGACAGCGATCTATCATCAATTTGCTTATACTGCTTACAGAGTTAAAATATAAGGGGGTTGCAAAAATAATTACATCGGCTGCATCAAATTCTTTAAATAGCTTGTCCATATCATCATTACATATACAATTTCCTATTTCCCCGCATTTATAACAAGCAACACAGGGCTTAATTCTAAGCTTTAAAAGCTCGTATTTTTTTATATCTGTTTTATACTGAGTAAGTCCCCTTATTACTTCATTTAGTAAAACATCTGTGTTTCCACCGACTCTTGGGCTGCCTAGCAAAGCTATTATCTTCAATTTCTACCTCCATAAAGTTTTATACTTTGAGTAATCAATATTATTTATAAGATAATTTTTATCATTTTAAATCTAGGCTAAATTAATGCCTCTACCTTCATTATTTTCTCTGAATAATAAATTGAGACTTAAAGCTATTATAGGGATTTAAGTCTTCTATATAATACTATAATATTTTTTATAAATTAACAATCATATTATACAAAAGCAATAGCATATATTATTTGTAGTTAATTATAGATATGTGACCGAGAAGTTTTACTTTCTTTATTTTTCTGTTAGCTGTTAGCCAAATTATGCATTGTAATTTTGGCTTAAGAAATATTTCAAAAAAAGGTTAAATTTCTAAGTCACACATCTATATTTGTAAAAAATCTTAATTGAATAGAGTCCTACTTCAAAGCTAAGCTTATTTTTTGAGTTTGTTAGTTTTAATTTTTCTTAATTGGATATAAATATAATAGATTGTAAAAAATTTTATAAACACATTATGGGGATAGAGATATAATTTCATTGCTAATAGTTAGTTAAAGCCTATAAACTACCTTTAAAGGATATAGTTTTAGTAATGAATTTTAAATTTCCAATGTGTTATGAAAGTTATACTATTTAATTATGAGGAGGATACATTGATGAAAACTTTATGTCAATTTTTACAAACCGGAGATTGGAAAGGCGAAAAACATGTACCTGTTATTCATGCACCTGAAAAGATTAAGGCTGGGGAAGGCTTCGATTTAAAAATATCCATAGGAGATGAAATTAAACACCCAAATACTTTGGAGCATTATATTGCATGGTTTAAAGTATTCTTCCATCCAGAAGGTGCAAAATTTCCTGTTCAAATAGGAAGCTATAACTTCACAGCCCACGGTGAAAATGGAATATATGACGAACCAGTGGCTCTTACCCATGTAAAGCTAGATAAATCTGGCACTTTCTATGCAGTTAGCTACTGCAATATCCACGGATTATGGGAAAATAGTAAAGATATAGTAGTAGAATAGTTTAAAGCCCCGTAATTTTTAGTTTACGGGGCTTTCTTTTATGATGCCATAGCCTTTTCTAATTTTTCTAAATGTTGTAATGGAAAATCTCTAAGCAATTCTTTAAATTGGTCAACTGTTAAGCCTTCCGTAGTTGTGTAAATCCTTATTTTTTCATCTAATCCTGCACTCTTAAACTTTTGTTTTATAGCGTCAAATTCAACTTGTGTAGCCATAAAATCACTCCTCCTATTTTTGTCAGTTAAACGAGGAAATTGCATAATAACCATCTTAAAAAACTTACTACTACATATAGTTTTAGAATCCCTATAGCATTACTATATGCAATTCTGACAAGTTAGTATTTTGCTATTTCCTTAAATGTTTAATTTGAAAGTACTATTTAAAATGGGAGAGTTTATATCTCCAACTTTATCTGACATTATTAGTATTAATGCTTTCGGTGATTTTATACCTAGCTCAGATTATTCGTAAACCTCTCTTTTTAATGAAGCTATAAATGGGAGATTTCTATATTTTTCAGCATAATCTATTCCATAACCTACTATAAATTCATCAGGAATTTTAAATCCTATGTAATCCACTTTTATTTCTACCTTTCTTCTCTCAGGTTTATCTAAAAGTGAGCAAATTCTTATGCTTTTAGGTCCTCTAGATTTTAGATTTTCTAATAAATATTTAAGGGTCAAGCCTGTATCAATGATATCTTCAACTATTACAATATCCTTACCCTCTATGCTAAAATCTAAATCCTTGTTTATCTTAACAACTCCAGAGCTTTCTGTAGATAATCCATAGCTTGAAACTGCAATAAAATCTACAATTATTGGTATATCAATTTTTCTGATTAAATCACTTAAAAATACATTAGCACCCTTTAAAACTCCTATCACAATGGGATTAGTATCTCCTAAATCATTACTAATTTGTCTTCCCAATTCTTCTACTTTATCCTGTATCATTTTTTCTGAAAACAGAATTTCCTTTACATCATTCCTCATCAAAGCACCATCCTCAGCACAATTTTAGTATAAAATAAAAATTTCTAATAAGTTAATGCTAAATTCTATTTTTCTCCATATATATAATAACATAAGCTAAACTTTTTTTTGTTATCTTATCTTAATATTCGTATTTTATTTTTTATTATTATCTTGATCTTTTATATCATATTCCACATTGTCAATTATTTTTTCATCATCAAAATTTATATTTACATCTTCATCTTTAGAAATATACTTATCTAATTCATTTGAAATTGATGAAATCACATATATGGTAAGCATAGCATCATCTAAAAATCCAAAACCTAGTACCACCTCTGGTATTATGTCTAATGGTGAAATTACATAGGCTAACATTGAAATAACTAGTATTTTTTTGAATACACTCACGTTTTTATCTAATAAATATTTATATAAGACTGATATTCTTTTAAAAAAGTTAAAAACAGATTTAAAGTAATTAAGATTTTTATATTTATTATTATGCCTTTTAACCATAACAAATCCTCCCAATAAATAATGCAAAATTATATAATTTCAATACAATTCATCATTTATATTATTCACTATATAGTGATAATTTCCTCCATTTTTTTAAAGAATGCTTTTGCAATATAACTAAATGAGAATAAATTTCAAAAAATATGTTTAAACCTAATGTAATATGGGAAAATATCAAATAGGTTAATTTTGGAATATGCCTAATGCAAATTATATATTGTATCTTTTGGATAAGCTAAAAGTATAATTTATATGGTTTGCTAAAACTACAAAAACAAAACAAATTTAAGGAGGAAAGATTTAATGGTTGAGAGATTAGTTAGTTCACATGCTCCTGACTTTAACATGCATACTGCCCTTGGCGATGGAGAAAATTTTGGAAAAGTAAGTTTAGGTGATTACAAAGGAAAATGGTTAGTGATGTTCTTCTATCCACTGGATTTTACTTTTGTTTGCCCTACTGAAATCACTGGGTTCAGTGATAGGTTTCATAGCTTTAAGGATTTAAATGCTGAGGTTTTAGGTATAAGCACTGACAGTACATATTCCCATAAAGCATGGATAAATACTCCTAAAGATCAGAACGGTCTTGGGAAATTAAAGTTCCCATTGGCTTCTGACATCACTCATAAATGCGCTAAGGATTATGGGGTTTATTTAGAAGATGAAGGAATCTCTACTAGAGGCTTATTCATTATCGACCCAGATGGAATAATCAAGTATCAAGTTGTCCATGATTTAAATGTAGGTAGAAGTGTATCTGAAGTTTTAAGAGTACTACAAGCTCTTCAAACTGGAGGCTTATGCCCTCTTGATTGGGATGAAGATTCTGATCTAATCGAAATATAGATAAGTAAGGCCCACAGTAATGTGGGCTCATCTTGTTAACAAGATGATAGGCTTCCCCGAAAGCTGAAGTTCGAGGCGTGCTGAAAGCGAGAGGTCGCAGCGTATAAAGAAATACGTAAGAGTTCTCGATTGAAGCAACAACGAAGAAATTCGGCTTTCAGGGCAGCCTCGGCCCACAGCAATGTGGGCTCTATTTGTTTTTAAAAAACTTTTCCAAATACTGTGGTACTAACTCTTTAGAATTCTCGTTAATAATGTCTATCTTTGCTCCCTGTATTTCCGCTCTCTCAGTCATAAAACTAGCGGTGGAAGTATAAAACGAGGTTCCAATAATAAGTAATGCATCAGCAGAGTCTATTATATTCATGGCTTCCATATATCCTGGAATCATATCTTCATAGAGTACAACATTTGGCTGTAGTATTTCTTTACATTTCAGGCAATAAATCGAATCATATACTCGGCTAAAATCATATTCTTTCTTACATTTTGGACAGTGGACATAGGAAAGATTCCCGTGGATTTCTAAAACATTTTTACTCCCTGACCTATTATGTAAAGAATCTATATTCATAGTTATAACTGGAACATCATACTTAGCTAAAGCTCTATGGGCATCATTTGGATTAGCTGCCTTTATTTTATTACTAAATTCCTTTAATATATTATAAAAGTCCTCTGGATAAGCATTAAAATAACTCCTGCTAAGCTTCTCTCTTATATCTCCAAGCTCAACAAAGGTTGGTATTCCACTATCCCTCGATATTCCTGCCCCAGTGAATGCGACTAATCTCCTCATATTCTTCACCTCTAAAATTTCTGATATTATTTTATTCTACAAAATTTTCCACTATCCTTTAGTTTTTCTCTTTTAAAATATCAATATGCTAAAACCGATTACATTATTTTGTTTTAATTTGCAGTATTTTTGCTATTTCCTTGGTAATAATATCTATTTCCTAGTATATAGATTTTCCTTTAAAAGATTCATCTTTTATCGTAAAATATGAATAGAGGTTATCTCTTAAATAATTTATAGTATTTTCAAGGAGGATTAGCAATGGATAAAATAACAATTTTCGGCAGCCAGCATTGACCAGGATGCCAACCAGTGAAAGAGTTTCTTTCAGCAAATGATATTAAGCATGTATATATTGATATTACAGCAAGTATGTTAAATCTAAAAAAGTTTCTCAAATATAGGGATAAAAGGACTGAATTTGATGAAATCAGAAATTCAGGTAGAGTTGGTCTTCCATGTGTTATGATTAATAAAGGGGAAAGATTTATTTTTGACCAAACTGAAATTGAAGAGTGTTTTAAGTAATTAAAGCGTCCCATAACAGGGATGCTTTTATATTTACTTTTACTCAAACAAGAACTATTATAAAGGAAAGGACTAATTTAGTCCCTATATCACTCTTTAAATGGGATTTTTCAGTAATGTATTCCTTTTCTTTATTGACCCTTCTTTGCAAATCCATTTACCTCACTTCTTTTACAATTTTTTATACACTCAATTCTATATTTACACCTTTACGCTAAATTGAACCTCGATATCTATTTCTTCCTACATGATATGTAGTAATCTAATATTATATCTCCGTTTTCCATAGGTGTGGTAAATCGTGGACAATTATATAACTCCATGCACCAAGAGTTATCCTTATCCATCACATATCCCTGATCCTTCATTGCATTTTCCGTAAGTCTATGGGCAACAGGATACACCTCATTCTCAGGTCCTTGAATCCAGCCAACTGCCACGGTAGAAGCTGGGACATCTCGATAAATAAATCCCTCTGGAACTGGTGTATCTGACTTCATCAAAATTCCACAAATATAAGTAAATTTACCCTCATCTTTGCTCCAATCCCTCATCCA
>JANQEZ010000189.1 GCA_028278115.1 Clostridia bacterium | reverse complement strand
TTGACCCCAAGGAACACGCTCTAATATACCGCCAAACAGCCGTAACCCAAATGTACTTGACAGCATCATGGTAATATTAAATACTGCAAAGACACGTCCTCTTAGGTTTTCAGGTACTTTCACTTGAAAATATGTAAAAAGCGGAACACTCTGTATGACGTTAAGTATTCCTAGAACAATGAGTAATAAACTAAATAGGCTGGTGATTATCCACTTAGATGCAAATAAAAATAGGTCTAAATTTGGAAAATAAAATAGAATGATAATCAAAGCCTCTGCCTGCATAATTTTAAAGATGTGTTTGATCAGTTTAAATGCATCCTTTTTTAAAGACAGTAGAAACCCACCAATGATTGCTCCTGCAGCCCAAGAGCCTTGTATGATAGATAATTGGATTTCTGAAACCTTTAATACATTATAATTAATGTAGGGTATCACTAAAGCCGCTAAAGGCGCAAAAATTATATTGACTAATAGAGCCACTAATATAAAAAAAGTCGTTATTTTTTCATGAGTAATATATTGAAACCCAAGCTTAACTCCACTTAGATACCCTTCTTTTTTTTGAGAAATTATTTCTTCATTCTTCCTAGACTGCATGACGATAAACATTTCCGATATACCAGATAAGATAAACGATATACCATCAATTAAAAATATATAATGCAAACCTATAGTTTTATAGGCTATAGCACCAATAACAGGACCTAAAACATTAATTAAGGAGCCAACTGCAGTAAAAATAGAATTGGCTCTTGGCGTATTCTTTTCACCTACTATATTGGGTATTGATGTGCTCATTGCTAGTCCAAAAAAAGACTGAGTCACTGCCAAAATAATTTTATAGGATATAAGTAAAACAATACTTTCGGGACTCAAGTTGAAAATACACATAAATAGTAAAACGGCTATGCCACTCAATATATCCGTAACAACAATGGTTTTTTTCTTATCATGCCTATCAACAAATGACCCTGCAATTAAACTGACAAAAATATTAGGGATGATGGAAAAGCTTAAGACGAGAGAAAAAGCTGCTGCAGATTGAGTCAAATCAAGGACATAGAGACTTAAAGCAAATCCAAATACAGATGATCCAAGCTCAGATATTAAACGACCAGAGATTAATAGTATAAAATTTAATTGATAGTTAATATTCCTCTCACCTGATAATACGCTGTTTTTTTCAGACATCCTATTGCTCTCCCCTGTAATGATATAATCCTACTGTAGAATAAATCATCAATATTTACTATGAATTAAGGCAGTAACCCTTTTAGTTGGTTTAGGAACGAAACATGCTGATCATAGATATTTAAGAGCCTGCTACTTATAGTAGTTATGAAATCATGACTATTGGTGTTTTTTCCCTTAGCTTGAGTACTGATCATGGTGCAGTCCTTTATAAAGCTATTGCAGACATCCAAGCAATTCTTTGGAAGCTCTATATATTTTGATGAATCTTCTAAAAACTCTTGAAAAAACATGAACTTATATTTCCATGAATCAAACGAAGACTGAATGAGTTTTTTCAGTTCATCCCAATGTTGCTTTTCATCACCATATTTTGTAAGCATGCTGGCAATTTCTTTATAGGCTTGTACACCGATATAAAAGGTAAAGTCATAGCCATTGGCTTTAAAGTCTACTTGACGATTTGATAAGTTAATATCAATATTATTTTTTAGGATTTCAATTGCTACTTGCTTATTATCTAATGCTTTAAGTTTACTAAAATCCAGCTCAGTAATAACGTAAGGCATATTGGTTGTTTGGGCAAACATACCATCTAAAAAACGCATACCTTTCAAACCAGCGAAGGACTGATTAAAATCCTCTTTTGGAATAAATCCAAAATAATTGTAGGTTGCATCATAGACCACATACCCATCTTTAATAATATCAATGAGTAAGAACGTATGTGCCCGACCACTGCTTTTATTAGAAACAGCTATGATGTTTTCTGGACGTATATCCAGTCTTCTTTTCCATTCCTCCTCACCTATGCAGTAATCAGGTGAGTAATTAAGATAATAAGTCGTGCCAGAAACCATAACGATTTCATTTTTTCGTAAATGCTCTTCACAGTAAGCTAAACCTGTTTTCAAATCCTTAAAAGATATGACTTTCTCTTTTACTCCAAGCTTATCGTACATATGAATTGCAGCAGGATTCATTTCTGTGGGTAATTCCCTATAGACAAGCTTTTTTTTCAATCCTTCGTCGTTAACATGACCGTATGTAATATAGAATTTTCCACCACCAACAGGTAGAAAGCTTCTTTCTAGCTCTATGTTTTTCTCGTATTTTAACTTTTCAAGGACAACGCCAACCATACAACCATAATAGCTTGGATACTGCATGGTCACCTTAAATCTTTTATTGTAGATTCTTTCCTTTTCCAAATCATCTGGTTGTACACATGGAGTTGATTCTCTATCTATGTCTATACCGTTAGTCGTATAGTAATTATCCATAATTCTTGCTACTGTTCTATATTCTAGTATATCCTTTACAGATATCAGTAATTTTATTTGATTTGCCTTGGAAAGTATCTTAATAGCCTTTATAGAGTCTCCTCCAAGTTCAAAGAAATCATCATCAATCCCTATTTGGGTTA
>JANQEZ010000182.1 GCA_028278115.1 Clostridia bacterium | reverse complement strand
TAGTTTTTCAATACTTAAGGGGGTTTTGATATTTCATTTGAGTGATTTTTATGAAGCTGTTTTAACCTACAAAATATAAGAAAAACAGGTTCATAGCATGAACGAAAAGGAAATATCAAATACCCCCGGCAGCATGAACTAGCACAATTGGTTAATTTAGATTTTTATATATTTCAGCTTAGTAATTTTAAAAATTAAATATGACCTATCCACATTTTTTCTCTGATTTTTTTTAAATTTGGCCCAAAATCCTCGTCTAGCTCTTTCTTATATTTCTTATATATCTCAGCTAGATAAATATCATGTACTATAAAGGATTCAGCCATCAGCATAAATGCTTCATTTTCAGTCCAAATTGCCTGTGGCTTTTCTTTATTGAAGGTTGCAAAGAAGGATTCCTTTCCATCTGCAACTAAAGTTAGCCATCTACCGTGGGCAGAAACATTATCCTCCATGTCTTCCATTTCGTGATAATATATTTTACCTATATCTTCATCTGTATCGCCATATAGAACAGTGACAATTTCTACTCCCTTTTCCTTTAAAGCCTTTAAATCCTCTTTAAAAAATTCATAATCTTTGTTCCAAGCCTCTAGATATAAGAATTTTTTAACCTTAGATAATACCCTCCTTATTTTATTGTTGATATTATCTATGCCTTCTAAATGCAAGACATATGAAAGGTTTTTAGATGAACTGACTTCCCTTAGGTTGTTTTTTAAATATTTTACAGTGCTATTTACATTCTTTCTATAATTATCTAAGAAGCTATCAAAGTCTAAGGCAATGTATTTAATTGGATTATCACTTATTATATTAACTAAGTTTTTTTCCAACAGCTTCGTCATGGTTTCATATATTTTTGCCTGAGGAACTCCCGATAGCTTACTCAATTCATAGGCTGTTATATCTGGTCTTTTGAGAAGTGATATATATGCCTTAGCTTCATATTTATTGAGTCCAAGTTCCATCATCTTCTCGATTATTTTCTCATTAATCATTAAATATTGAGTCCTTCCGTAGGTATTATTTTAATTAACTACTAAAGTACCAGTTAGACCTTCAATCCCCTCGCCTGCTTTTTCTAGAGCTGTAATAAGAGCTTTCCTGCCTTCCTTTGAAGCAGCAAATTTCATAGCAGCCTTAACTTTAGGAAGCATTGACCCAGGAGCAAAATGTCCTTCTTCAATGTATCTTGCTGCATCGGCTAAGGTTATCCTGCTAAGCTCCTCTTGATTTTGCTTTCCAAAATTGATAGCTACCTTTTCAACTGCTGTTAATACTATTAAATAGTCTGCATCTAATATCTCAGCAATCTTTTCACTTGCAAAATCTTTATCAATAACAGCAGGAACTCCAACTAGACTATTTCCTTCTACTACCACAGGAATTCCACCTCCGCCAACGGTTATAACTATATGACCATTTTCCACTAAAGTCTTAACGGTTTCTTTTTCTGCCACATCAATAGGAATCGGTGATGGGACAACTCTTCTCCAACCCCTACCTGCATCCTCTTTAACTATATATCCTTTTTCATCAGCCAGCTTCTTTGCTTCTTCTTCTGTGTAAAATGAACCTATTGGCTTTGTTGGATTCTCAAAGGCTGGATCATTTTTATCTACCATAACTTGAGTTATAACTGTAGCAACAGACCTATTGCTTCCTCTATTTAATAATTCTTCTCTTATGGCATTTTGAAGGTGATATCCGATATAGCCTTGACTCATGGCTCCACATTCTGGGAAAGGCATCTCTGGAGTATTGGCTTCTGATTGAGCTGAAGTAGCCATAGCTAAATTTATCATTCCTACTTGAGGTCCATTTCCGTGGGCTATTATTACTTCATTTCCCTTTTCTATTAGATCAACTATTGGTTTAGCTGTCCCTTTAACAAGTTGTAATTGTTGCTCAGGCGTCTTTCCCAGTGCATTTCCACCTAAAGCTACTACTATTCTCATTATTTATCCTCCTTATATGAATATAACCCCTAACCGTTAGCAGCTTAACTATTACTATCTTCCCATTGTAGTAACCATTACAGCTTTAATAGTATGCATTCTATTTTCTGCTTCATCAAATACTACTGAATGTCTGCTTCTAAACACTTCGTCAGTTACCTCCATTGACTCTATCCCAAACTTTTCATATATATCTTTTCCGATTACAGTCTTAGTATCATGGAAAGCTGGTAAACAATGCATAAATATTACATCTGGGTTTCCTGTCTTATTAATCATATCCATATTTACCTGATAAGGCTTAAGCTGCTTGATTCTTTCCTCAAACATATGCTCTTCACCCATTGATACCCATACATCTGTGTAGATTACATCAGCATCCTTTACCCCTTCCTCTACATTTTCAGTAAACTCTATTACAGCTCCAGTTTCCTTAGCAACTTCCATCATCTCAGCTACTAAATCTTCTGTTGGGAATAATTCTTTAGGAGCTACTCCTACGAAGTGCATACCCATTTTTGCAGCACCAATCATTAATGAGTTGCCCATATTGTTTCTTGCATCTCCAGCATAAACAAATTTAACCTTGCTAAGGGGCTTATCAACATGCTCCATAACTGTTAAGAAATCTGCAAGGATTTGTGTTGGATGATAAAGGTCTGTAAGTCCATTCCATACCGGTACCCCTGCATGCTCAGCTAAACCCTCCACTGTCTCTTGCTTGAAGCCTCTAAACTCTATACCATCATAGTATCTACCAAGAACCTTTGCAGTGTCTTCTATAGATTCCTTTTTCCCCATTTGGCTGTTGCTTAGGAATGTAACCTGAGCACCTTCGTCAAAGGCTGCTACTTCAAAGGCACATCTTGTTCTAGTTGAAGTCTTCTCAAATAGCAATACAATATTTTTTCCTTCTAGTAAATCCCCTTTGATGCCTGCTCTTTTCTTTCTC
>JANQEZ010000151.1 GCA_028278115.1 Clostridia bacterium | reverse complement strand
CCGCTAAGATCGAAACATATTTCGTTTCGCTTCCAACCTTAACCTTTACTGTAATTGCCTCAAAATCCTCGAAAACTTCGCTTATGGTTCCGGTAATAGAATCGTTTGGTTCAACCTTCGTTGCCTCAATATCAGTTACCATATCGTTTTCAATTTTAAGCTCAACCTTATAATCAAGCTTTAAATCGTAAATAGTACTGTCATCATCATCAATCTCGATATCGGCATCTGGAGATATCACATATGTATTTGTTTCTCCATCATCATTTTTTATTATAATCTTATTCTCAGTTCCTAAAGCTATTCCAGTTATTACACCTTCATCTTCACTTTTAACCTCAACACTTGTTGCATCTATCTCTACTACCTTTCCATTTTCAGTTGTAAGGGTTACTATATCACCCTTGACTAAATCCGTAAGCTTCCTATTCCTATTATTCCTTTCTACATCTACATCGGCGTCAATTTCTAATTCATATATATTCTGTGTATAGGTTCTTATTTTTATCATGAGATTTTGGTTGAAAACTATATTGCTTTCAAGGATTCCATTATAAACCCTTGTCAAGGATTCAGCAGTAAGGTTTTCTATTATATTCCCATCCAAGGTCAATGTAGCTTTATCACCTTTATTTAGCTCATAAACCTCTGCACTTTTATCATTAAGCATAATAATGGTATCCTCATTGGTAGAAAAGGTTCTTTTGCTGTTGTTTTGAGTATTTATAGTTATTAGATAGTAGCTGTTCATATTTACAGTACTATGTATCTCACCTTCTAAAGAGGTTAAATTGCTATCTATTTCAATTTTAACTAGTTTATTATCCTCATTCAGATAAAGCTTTAAATTGCTACCTTCCTTAAGGGAGTATATGTTAGAAGGCCTGTCCTGTATTATTATCTCTGTATCCTCTTCAATTACATATAATGTATTTTTACCTTCGCTATTGGTAACAACAATATTGTTATCATCCTCCATTACCAATAATATCTCACCTTCAAGGGCCTGTAGCTCTTCATATGAAGGCTTGGAATCTTCTAGTGAATTG
Source organism: Clostridia bacterium (assembly GCA_028278115.1). Taxonomy (GTDB): domain Bacteria; phylum Bacillota; class Clostridia; order Peptostreptococcales; family Caminicellaceae; genus JANQEZ01. The sequence continues at coordinate 2,249 of JANQEZ010000151.1, read as the reverse complement.
TCAGTTACTATTTGTGCCAGTACATCATAGGAAATGGAAAACATTTTAGCTACTGCTGCCCTTACTATAGGCTTATCAGGATTGAAGTTTCCTTTATCGTCACCCTTTATAATATCCTGCTTTATTAAAAGATCAATATAGGGAGCTGCTTCTTCACTTATAAACTCTCTGTCATTAAAATCGAAGATTAGTATATTATTATTTAAATCTTCTTTAAGATATAGATTTAATGATTTTCCCAAAAAGATGGACACATCTGTTCTTGTTGCTTTCTTTGCTATACCATCTTCATCAAAGAAATCTGCCACGTCATATCTGCTTATAATGTTTTTTTCCAGGGCTACTGCTACTGCTTCCCTTCCCCAATCAGGTATTTTATATTGATTTATAAGTATATTATATTTATCTACTAAGCTATCTACATCTAACCCTATTAATTTATCTGTTGCTTTCAAAGTTCTGAATATCATAACTATTGTTGCCAATTTTTCAATGTTTTCAGTAGGTCTGAAGGTAGCATCTCCATATCCAGTTATAATTTCTTTTTCTGCCATCTTTTCTATAAATCCCTTTGCCCAGTATCCCTCAGCAACATCAGTAAAACTTTGAAGTGCCAATACCCCCATGGTATTCGCTGATAATATCATCATTAAGGTCACTATGACTACAAGTATCTTGCTCTTTTTCTTCATCCTGTTTTACCTCCTAGTAATTTGAAATTCTATAATATATATTCTATATTTAAAAGGGAAATCCTCTAAAATATAAGGAAATAATACAATTTATATGGTAAATAGGCAATCTTATCTATGGGCTTATTTTGTTTGAGCTATACATATAAAATAGCTGACAATTAGTAATAATTGCCAGCTTTTTATTTGAGGATGCTTCTTTTCTTGTAGCTTCTACTTAACTTAAAATCCTCCACCCTGTGGAGCACCTGCAGAAGAGCCTCCTATTGAGGTTCTACCTACGCCAATTGCGTCTTCAAATTTTAGTACACAAAGGTTATAGTCAAGTACTGCCTGAGAAAGTCCTAGTTCTGACTGTAGTAAAGCAGTTTGTGCTCTTTGTATATCTGTCATTACGCTCATACCAACATCATAGGATAACTGGCTAAGCCTTAGAGCTTCTTTGGCAAGCTCTACAGATTTTTCTCCAGCCTTAATCTCTTCTTGCTTTTGCAATACATCTAAATAGTTGCTTCTGACTTCCATCTCAATATTTTTCTTAATATCTTCTAAGTCTCTAGTGGCTTTTTTTACGTCTAGCTTCTGTGAACGATAAACAAACATAAAATCAGAGTATATCTTTTCTGCTATATCCATATTTGTCTTTTGTATGTCATAATTAAACTCTGCAAATTTTATTTCGTTTCTATTTTCTAATGCCTTTGAAATAGCTTCTGCTATACTTTGAACTTCAAATTCTCTATAGCTTAATTCTTCAGTTAAATTAACCTCTTTCATTATGTCATAGCCTAACCTCGTGTTCAATAGCATTTTGACATTTTTTAAATTGTTTTGAGAAGAATTATAATCATTTTCTGCTCTAATTAAGCTAAGCTCACTATTTATAACCTCTTGCTTGGCAACGAGCCCTAGCTCAAACTTCTTCTTAGTCTTTTCATGTAAATCCTTTGTAGTTTCAACATTAGCCTTATTAATACCTGTCATCCGCTCAGCTTGTAATAGCCTGTAGTATGCCTGCTCCATATCAGCCTTTAAGTTTTCCAATGTAGCATCATAATTTCTTCTAGCACTTGCCATAGCATACTCACCTGAGATCTCAAGCAGTTTTACACTCTGCAAATACTTTAAGGAATCCTTATCCTCACTTCCAAAAACTCTCTTTACCCTTCGATAATCCTTTTCATATTTATCATAATCTACCTGGGCCTGCTCTAAATCTAACTTAGATTTCTCTAGGGTTGGATTTGACTCTAGCATAACTCCAATTGCTTCATCTAAGCTCAAGCCGATACTATCTCCTTGAAAATCCATACTATCTACTATACTACTTTCTGCAGCAGTCATACCTGCTAAAAGCAAGCATAAAACCAGTCCAATAGCTAAACCCTTAATATATTTCCTCATTTCCTAACACCCTTTCTTTGTGCTGACTTGCTGGTCAGTTATGTCTTGATTTTATAATAATTCATTTTTTATGTCAACGCTTGAAATATTAATATTCTATTAAATTTCAATTGCTGTAGAAAATCAGTTATATAGGTTTCATATAGTAGAACT
>JANQEZ010000147.1 GCA_028278115.1 Clostridia bacterium | reverse complement strand
CAGAATGTGATTCTGTAATTGAAGAAGTAGAACTAAAAATGCAGATTAAAAGCTTATATAGAAAGATGGCAAAGGTTCTCAAAAACCGAGAAAAGACAGTCATTGAGTTAAGATATGGTCTGGCAAAGGGTGGCTGCAAAACCCAAAGAGAAATAGCTAAACTTTTAGGAATATCAAGATCATATGTTTCAAGAATAGAGAAAAAAGCTCTAAGCAAGCTTCAAAAAGCCTTTAATAATATAAGTAAAGAAGAAGTGAAATAATCTATGCCCTTTAAAGTAATTCTTTAAGGGGCAGTAATACGTCTGTGTCAAAGGGGACGGGGTTGTTGACAGCAAAGTTATTGGAGATAATATGCCAGCAACCCCGTCCCCTTTACAGATATATGTTAAGACAAGGTAATGTAGACTTTGAGGAACTTGAAGCTAGAAAGGTATTGACAAAGCTGGTTAATAAGATTAAAGTAGAGATACCCGTAGAAGAAAATGAAGATAACATTTCCAAGGTTTATAGAGTAGAACAGAAAAAAGCAGACTAAATGCATTTTATAAAATATGGAAATTAAAAGAAGGTTATGTGAAAAATGTAGGTAAGGGGTTAAATATTCCACTTGATTCCTTTGGGTTTCGATTTGATGGAGACGATATTTTATTTTACCTAGAAGGAGAAAAAAACCATAGTTTTTCATCTTATACCAGATGGTTAGACGAAGAACATTTAACTGCATTATGTGTTAATACTGAATTTAAACACATTATAGATTACAATATTCAGATTTTTACATTAGAAGAATTAATGAAATGGAAGGGTTTATAGATGTTAACTTACGACACTTATCAATTAAAGGTACAGGAATTTGGATTTATAAATAACATATATTTAATTGTAGATAAAACTACAAAGGAAACATTCATCGTTGATCCATCTTGGAATTACTCTGCAGTATTCAATTTTATAGATAAGCTAGATGTTAAGATTAATGGGGTGCTATTAACACATTCTCATATTGATCATGTATATATGGTTGATAGATTAATCAAAAAATTTGAGAACATTAAAGTTTATATGTCAGATATTGAATGTCGGTATTATAAGTATTCTATGAACAATCTTAAAAGGCTTCAAGATGGAGATATTATAAAGTTAGGAGAAACTGATGTGACTTGCATACTAACGCCAGGTCATACAAAAGGCTCCATGTGCTATTTACTACAAGAAAGTCTTTTTACAGGTGATACGATTTTTTCAGAGGGATGTGGCATGTGCACATCACTAGGTGGTGATGCTCGTGATATGTATTATAGCATTCAAAAGATTAAACAAATAGTAGGACCTAATGTACGGATATATGCAGGTCATTCTTATGGAGGGCAGCAAGGAGAAACATTAATGGAAGTGTCAAAGAGCAATATATATTTTCAAATAGATGATATAGCGAGATTCGTAGCCTTTAGAAATAGAGAAGGACAGAGTAAGCTATATAAGTTTACATAAAGTTAATGAGAGCTTGGTGTTTAAAAATGGGGAAATAAACTTCGTAACAGGAGGCAATGGGTTTGATTTAGCGGACAGAGTTATTAAGATGGAACTTGGAAAGGTGATTTAACCAACAATGTTTATAATACATGTTGTGGTAGACCCTTATACTTAAATAAGGAAGGTGGATGGTATGGAATTCAATAAAAATGTAAAGAGTTTGTTTGAAAAATACTATATTGATAATCACTTCTCAGGCGTTGGATTAATTAAGAAAGGCAATAAAACACTATTTAGTGGTACATATGGATATGCACATAGGGGGTGGAAAATTAAGAATGACATCTTAACAAAATTTGATACGGCATCCATTACAAAATTATTTACAAGTGTTGCTATCCTTCAATTAATTGATCAGGATATGTTGTCGTTTGATGATCGAGTTATGGATATGTTGGATATAGAAGATTCTACGATTTCTCATGATGTTACAGTATATCATCTCTTAACCCATACCTCGGGTATTGGTGATGATGCAGACGAAGAGGCAGGAGAAGATTATGAAGAGATTTGGAGACATAAGCCTAATTATTCGGTAACAGAAACAGAAGATTTTCTACCACAATTTATACATAAAGAACCAAACTTTGAACCTGGTAAAGGGTGTCGATATAACAATGTTGCCTTTGTATTATTAGGATTACTAATTGAAAAAGTCACGAAGATAAAATATCGTGATTATATAAAAGAGCATATTTTTAATCCAGTAGGAATGGATAAAACAGGTTTTTACAGCAAAGATGAAATAGATGACAATGTGGCTGAAGGATATATATCTATTACTGATGATCAAGATCGGGTTGTCAGTTGGAAAAAAAACATATACTCATTCCCACCTATAGGTTCTCCTGATGGAGGAGCATATACCTGCGCAGAAGACCTAGACTTGTTTGTCAGAGCCATTATAGATGGCAAATTATTATCTAAAACCATGTCTAAGAGTATACTACAACCCAAAGAAGTATATAGAAAACATACAAAAGTAACTGAAATGATGGGATTCGGATTTGAATTCGTCGTTAGTAATAGTGATAAGCAGATACTCTATATGAAAAAAGATGGAAGCAATGCTGGCGTGGCATGTTTTTTTGCATATTATCCTAATATTGACACAACCCTTGTCCTTCTAGCCAATCAAGATTGTAATATTTGGGATTTAGCTTGGGATATTCAGACTCTGCTTATAGGGGATATAAGTTAATCGTCCAATAACCTAATAGGGTCGTAATAATTAGACTAGCTTATATAAAATGTTAAATTCAAGCCTTATTAATTAAGTCTCCTTATTTAGGAGGCTTTAAATTTTATTTTTTAGACCTTCCTTCCTTAGCAGTAGGGTATGCTTCAAGAATAGAGAAAAAAGCCTTAAGCAAGCTTCAAAAAGCTTTTAATAATATAAGTAAAGAAGAAGTGAAATAATTTATGCCCTTTAAAGTAATTCTTTAAGGGGCAGTAATAGGTTAATAAAAAGATTGTTTAGTCTCTCTCATCAGTAAACTTTGCAGCCACAACCAAGGAGCCTATAAAAGGCACAAAAATGAATAATGTATATACCAAGGCTGAAATTGAGTAGGGAAGAGCATGGATTGAAGCAATTACAAATCCGCTAAATACTCTGCTTATATAAATAACAATGATTGAATAAAGAGCTCATAAAAAAATACGAAGCTTTTTTCTAATACGAAATCTCTTATTTGCCATTGAAAAAAGTATCATTAGAGGAATAAAACTTGATAAAAACACTACTGAAAATGTATATATTACCATATCATCACCTGCTTTAAAAATTTTCGTATCGTGATTATACCATATGCATTTTATACAGAAAAGCTCAATCAATAGTAATTACAATATGAAAATGGAGTAATCTAAAATCAACAACTACTATATTATACCACTAATGAAATTAAAAACCATGTTTTTTTAAGCTGCTTATCAAAAATTAGACATAAATCCATTAAAGCTTAAATATACATATTGATGTCGGGGAATAAATAGAGAATTATTAATATTAAATTATAGGTATTTTAGGTAAAACTACAACTTATACACACCCCAAAATGCCCAGAATCATCGCATATTTGGGTCATGTATAAGTTAAGTTTTACTCTTAAAACCCTATATAAAAGTGTATATC
>JANQEZ010000143.1 GCA_028278115.1 Clostridia bacterium | reverse complement strand
GGTTCTACTTGCGGCGTATAATGTACTGCTTTACAAATATACGGGTCAAGAGGATATAATAATAGGTTCTCCTATAGCAGGAAGGCGTCATGCTGATTTACAAAATATAATAGGAATGTTTGTAAACACACTTGCAATGAGAAATCATATTGTAAGTAGTAGTACATTTAGAGAGTTTCTTCAAAATGTAAGAGAAAATTCACTCGAAGCTTATGAAAATCAGGACTATCAATTTGAAAAGCTTATAGAAAAGCTGGATTTGCCAAGAGATATTTCTAGGAATCCTTTATTCAATACAATCATAACATTACAAAATTTTGATACGGGTCAGTTCAGAGTAGAAGACTTAGATTTTAAACCATATAAACTTAATAGTACTATAACAAAATTTGATATTGCGTTAAATGTTTTTGAATCAAAAGACTTAATGAAGTTTAGTCTAGATTATTGTACAAAACTTTTTACAACGCAGAGAATAGAAAAGATATCAAAACACTTTATTAATATATTAGAACAAATTACAGATAATGAAGAAATGAAATTAGAAGAATTAGATATACTGTCAAAGAAAGAAAAAGAACAGATACTTGAAGAGTTTAACAATACAAAAGCAGACTATGAAAAGGATAAGACAATCCATCAGATATTTGAAGAGCAAGCGGAAAGAATTCCAGATAATATAGGAGTAATATTTGGGGACAAGAAGCTTAGCTATAGAGAAGTAAATAGTAGAGCAAATCAACTTGCAAGACTTCTTAGACAAAAAGGAGTAAAGCCAGATAACATAGTGGCTATAATGGTAGACAGGTCTATAGAAATGATTATTGGAATAATGGCAGTGCTTAAGTCAGGAGGAGCATATCTCCCTATAAGTCCAGAATATCCATCTAATAGAGTGAGATATATGCTTGAAGATAGCAATGCTAAGCTATTACTAACCAAGGATCAAGATGTTGACTTTAAAGGTGAAATAATAGATATAGGGGACTCTAAAATATATTGTGGAGACGATTCAAATCCTAAAAGAGTTAATGAATCTACGGATTTAGCATATATCATATATACATCTGGTTCAACAGGACAGCCTAAAGGGGTAATGATAGAGCATTACTCTGTAGTAAATAGAATAAATTGGATGACAAAGAAATACCCAATAGGTAGTGGAGATACAGTACTTCAAAAAACACCATTTACCTTTGATGTATCTGTCTGGGAATTGTTTAGTTGGGCATTTACAGGTACAAGAGTATGTTTTCTTGCACCGGGAGAAGAAAAGGACCCAGGGTCTATTGTTAAAGCCATAGAAAAGAACGAAGTAACTGCTATACATTTTGTACCGTCAATGCTTAGTATATTTTTACAATATATAGAAGAAAAGAGTGTGTATAGAGAAATAACTGGATTGAAACATGTATTTGCTAGTGGTGAGGCATTGACATTAGAGCAGGTGGAGAAATTTTATAGTCTTATACATGAAAATTGTAGGGCAGAGCTGTACAACCTTTATGGACCAACAGAAGCTACTGTAGAGGTTTCGTATTTTGACTGCTCTCAAGTTAAGGATTATAAGACGGTGCCTATAGGCAAGCCAATAGATAATATAAACCTATATGTAATAGATAAAAATAATAATCTTTGTCCTGTAGGAATAGCTGGAGAACTTTGTATAGCAGGAGACGGACTTTCAAGGGGTTATTTGGGAAAACCTAAGCTTACAGCAGAAAAGTTTGTATCAAATCCATTTGTACCTAATACAAAGATGTATCATACAGGAGATTTAGCCAGATGGCTTCCCGATGGTAACATAGAATTTCTAGGACGTATGGATCATCAAGTAAAAATAAGGGGCTTTAGAATAGAGCTAAGCGAAATAGAAAGTCAGTTATTAAAGCATAGGAAGGTAGATGAAGCAATAGTATTAGCAAAGACAGATGATGGTGGTAAATATTTATGCGCTTATATAGTAAGCAGAGAAAAAATTTCAATATCGGAGATGAGGGAGTATCTATCAAAGGATCTTCCAGATTATATGATACCTTCCTATTTCATAGAGATTGAGAAGCTACCTCTTACTGCAAATGGTAAGGTAAACAGAAAGGCCTTGCCAGAGCCACAAGAAAGAGTTGTTACGGAGACAGAGTATATTAAACCAACCAACAGAATAGAGGAGAAATTGGTTGAGATATATGAGCAAGTTCTAGGTGTAGATGGGATAGGTTTAAATCATGATTTCTTTGAACTTGGAGGACATTCACTTAAAGCTACCGTACTTGCATCAAAGATACATAAAGAGCTAGATGTAGAAGTTTCTTTGGATGAAATATTTAAAAGAACTACAATAAAAGAACTTGCTGAATATATAGAAGAAGCAGAAAAAAAAGTACAGGCAAGAATAGAACCTGTAGAAGAAAAAGAATATTATCTAGCATCCTCAGCTCAAAAAAGACTATATATACTGTCACAGCTTGAAGGCACGGGTATAAGTTATAACATGCCTATGGTAATGAAAATACAGGGAGATTTTAGCAGCATGAAGTTAGAAGAGGCTTTTAAGAAGCTTATTCAGAGGCATGAGACACTGCGTACATCATTTGAAGTTATAGATGGAGAAATTATACAGAGAGTAAATAAGGGAGTAGATTTTAAAGTAAAGATAACTGAGAATAATGAAGACAGGAGTATAGAGGAAATAGCTAGGGAATTTGTCTATTCATTTGATTTAAGTAAAGCACCTCTTTTAAGAGTGGAGCTTGTGAAATTTACTAATAAAGAACATATACTACTTTTCGATATGCATCATATAATATCTGATGGTATATCTATGGGCTTGCTAGTAGAAGAATTTATAGAGTTCTATAAAGGAGGAAGTCTAGCAGAACTTAGAATACAGTACAAGGACTTCACACTATGGCAAAATGAGCTATTTAAAAGTCAAGAAATTAAGAAACAGGAAAAATACTGGCTAAACAACTTTGAAGGGGAAATACCTGTACTTAATATACCGACTGATTATCCCCGACCATCAATTCAGAGCTTTGAAGGAAGCAGCATAGATTTTGAGATAGATAAGGAACTTGCAAGTAAATTGAGAAATATTGCTAAGAAATCAGGTGCGACTCTTTATATGGTTCTACTTGCGGCGTATAATGTACTGCTTTACAAATATACGGGTCAAGAGGATATAATAATAGGTTCTCCTATAGCAGGAAGGCGTCATGCTGATTT
>JANQEZ010000157.1 GCA_028278115.1 Clostridia bacterium | reverse complement strand
CTAGATTTTTGCAATACTTCTCTCCACCCTCTTGAACTAACTGCCTTTCTTTATTTAGACTGTAAAGGTGTGATGCCATCTTTCTAGCTTTATTTCTATCTTTAGAAAGCAAAAGCTCCACACCATGCTTTGCTTCTTCAAGTCTTCCTGCTGCATTAAAGCATGGTCCTATTACAAATCCAATTCTTCCTGCAGTTATCTCTTTATCCATAAGACCAGCTACCTGTCTGATGCTTGCCATGCCAATACGTTTATTGGCATTAATACTTCTTAGACCATATTTAACTAAGGTTCTATTTTCGTCCACAAGGGGAACTATATCACAAATCGTACCTAGAGTAACTAAGTCAAGAAGCTTAGATAATGTAGCCTTAGGCAGGCCTAAGGTCTTTTGAAGTGCCTGGGCAAGCTTAAAGGCTATGCCGCATCCACACAGCTCTTTAAAGGGATACTCGTCCCCTCTTTGCTTTACATCAATAATAATACAGCTTGGCAAAGTTTCTGGGGGATTATGGTGATCTGTAACGATAACCTCTAGACCTAATTCCTTTGCATAATCAATTTCCTTTACTGCACTGATTCCATTATCCACTGTTATTATGAGATCCGCCTTCATTTCCTCTTTGATATGCTTTATTGCATCTATATTAAGTCCGTAGCCTTCGGTAAAGCGGTTAGGTATGTAGTAGTCTATATTCTTAGTGATATTACTAAAAAATTCTAATAATAGGGCTGTAGATGTAACTCCATCTACATCATAATCTCCAGCAATTACAATTTTATTTTTTTTAGTTATATGATAAATTATTCTTCCAACTGCTTCCGTCATGTTTTTTATAATAAAAGGGTCATAGGTTCTCTTAGGCTTATGGCTTAGAAATTCTTCTATATCCTCTTTTTCAACAATTCCCTTTGAATAGAGTATGTTTTCGACTATGGATAATCCTTCTACCTTTTTAGTAACCTTTTTCCAAACCTTTTCCATGAGAATCCTCCAATCCAGTAAGTTCATCTTCTACTTCTAAAATAATATTTCAATGGTTTAGGTTATTATAAATTTTATATTTTGCATTCATCAATATTGTATCATATACCGTGTTTTTACCCAAGGATGAAGGCATATGGATACCTGTTAAAATTTAACTGGTAATAGTTTCGATTTTTCCTTATAACTATTTATTTTCCTCTATTTCAGCTATAAAGTTTCTTTTAAAAAAGGTTTGAGTTCCTTAGCAATAAAAAATAAATCCAAGGATATTTCTCTACCCTTAGATTTATTTTTGAGGCTCCATTATCTTCCAAAAAAATTCTTGAGTAAATTTGGAAGCTGCCCTTGTATCTGTTTTCCTATTTGCTGTTTTATCTGCTGACCGATTTGATTTTGTATATGTCCATAGATTTGACCTTGTATTTGTTTTTGCAGTTGTTTTTTCATCTGCTCTTGAATTTGATTCTGTGCTTGCTGCTGCATATTTCTATATGCCATTCTTTGAGCAGGACTAACATGTCTAAGGTTTCCCATGGGCTTTTGCATTTGGCTTAATTGTCTTTGCATTTGCAGCGGTCCCTGTAGCTCCTTCATAATTTGGAGAGGTCCTTGCATTTGTTGTATTAATTTTAATGGACCTTGCATCTGCTGTATAAATTTTAATGGGCCCTGTATTTGTTTAAAGAATTTCATCACTTTCTTAATCTGTTCAATAGTTTCTGGACTTTGATCTTCCAAGAGCTCGAAAAGTAGGCTTTCAAGGGGATCTCCATCAAATTCTTCTTCTATTTCTTCTTGTGGTTCTTCCTTATCAGATATAGCCGGTATATCTGTTATATCCTCGATTTCATCTTCATCTATACTATCTAAGTAATTTCCATCTATTTCCATGTCTTCTAAATATTCTTCATCTATTTCAATAGGGTCTTCAAGGTCAATAATATTTATATCATCATCAACGTGATCCCTTACTAGTCTTATTATTTTACTTCTATCCATAATGTTTTTTCTTTTCACCCCTTTTAAGAAAATGGTTTGTTTTCACTATTATAGTATGTAAATAGATAAGAGACTGTGTAGAAACTAGTCTTATTTACTTAAAATAATTTTAGGGGCTTTATTAAGTTTCTAAGTCACGCATTTATACTATTTAATTTCCCATTCCTACAGCCTCCATACTTCTGAGGCATATTCATTTATAGTCCTATCACTTGAAAATATTCCAGATGAACCAATATTCATTATAGACATCTCCAACCATTTTGATCTGTCTTTATATAGACTGTCTACTCTCTTTTGAGCTTCAACATAGGAACTAAAATCTTTTAAAACAAAATACTCGTCATTATGCTTAAGTAATGAGTCATATATAATTAAAAACTCGTCTTTTTTAACGGGAAAGAATCCATTTATCAATTGGTCAAGTACAGTTTTTAACCTTATGTCTTCATTGTATAAGTCTATAGAATTATATGTTCCGCTACTATATAATTCAAATACTTCTTTTTCCTTTAGACCAAATATCACTATATTTTCATCACCTACTGCATTCCTTATTTCAACATTTGCTCCATCAAGGGTAGCCACGGTAATTCCACCATTCATCATAAATTTCATATTTCCAGTGCCCGATGCTTCCTTTGTTGTAGTCGATAGCTGTTCGCTGACATTTGCAGCGGGAATTATTTGTTCAGCTAAGCTCACTCCATAGTTCTCCATAAAGACGACCTTTAGTTTACCCTTTATTCTTTTATCATTATTTATTTTTTCAGCTAAGGTATTGATGAGCTTTATGGTCTGTTTTGCTATATAATATCCAGGAGCAGCCTTTCCAGCAAATATGAATGTTCTAGGAATTATATCAATATCTGGGTTATCAATGAGCCTATTATATAAATGCATTATATTAAGAACATTTAATTTCTGTCTTTTATATTCATGGAATCTCTTAGCCTGTATATCGAATATAGAGTCTGGGTCTAAATTTATTGAATATCTCCTTTTAATCATATTCGCCAGCTTAATTTTATTGTTTTGCTTGATGCCATGGATTTTTTCCTGAAATCCTGAGTCCTTTATCCTACCCAATAATCCACTTAGTTTCATTGGGTCCTTTATCCAGCTCTGGCCCATGGTTTCATTTATCAAGTTTGCCAATTCGGGATTGGATTTAAGGAGCCATCTTCTATGGGTAATCCCATTGGTTTTGTTATTAAACTTATTTGGATATATAGCATAGAAATCTGAATACTCCTGCTTTTTTAATATCTCTGTATGCAATTTTGCCACTCCATTAACGCTATGACTGACTACTATGGCTAGGTGGGCCATCCTTATCTGTCCATCGGCTATAATTGCCATTTCAGATATTTTTTTAAAGTTTCCATTATATTTTATATCCCATAAATTTTTACAAAACCTTTCATTTATTTCATGTATTATCATAAAGATACGGGGCAGAAGTGCTTTAAACATTTCTACATTCCATTTCTCTGAGGCCTCCGCCATTATGGTATGGTTAGTAAAGGATATTGTCTCTGTAGTTATCTGCCAAGCTTGATACCATTCAAGCCCCTCATCATCCATCAATATCCTCATGAGTTCTGGAATACACAGGGCTGGATGTGTATCGTTTATGTGAATTGCATTATATCTAGCAAAATCTTCAATTGGTTTTTTAAGCTTTTTAAATGTTCTTATGATACTTTGAATTCCTGCTGAAACTAGGAAATACTCTTGCTTTAATCTCAAGATTCTTCCCTCTTCAAAGGAATCATTGGGATATAAAATCTGAGAGATTGATTCCACTGAATGCTTATGCTCAAAGGCCTTTAGGTATTCTCCTCTGCTAAAGGATGAATAGTCAAATTCTTGTTTTTGTGCCTCGGCACTCCAAAGCCTTAATGTGTTTACTGTATGATTTTCATAACCTACTATAGGTGTATCATAGGGAACTGCCAATATTGCTTCATAATTTTCATGAAAAAATTTAAGTTTTCCATTTTCATTTACAGTCCGTATTTCCCCTCCAAATTTGACTATAACGGATTTACTTGATCTTCTTATTTCCCATACGTTTTCATTTTGAAGCCATTTATCTGGAAATTCTACTTGATAACCATCTATTATTTTTTGTTCAAAAAGGCCATATTTATATCTTATTCCACAGCCATGTCCAGGTATATGCATGGATGCCATAGAGTCAAGAAAGCATGCTGCAAGCCTTCCAAGCCCTCCATTTCCAAGACCTGCATCCTTCTCCACATCCTCTAGCTTGGTTAAATCCACCCCAAGCTCACTTAGACCCTCATCACAAATCTCTTTTATCCCAAGGTTTATCAAGTTATTTATAAGGAGTTTTCCAATCAGGAATTCCATAGAAAAATAGTAAACCTGCTTTTCTTCTTCTATGACATATCTTTTATTTGTCATAACCCAATTTTCCGCTAGATAGTCCTTTATCAAATAGCCTAGAGCATAATATTTATCCCAATCAGATGCTTCTTCAATGCTTTTGGCCCTTTCAGATTCTAATTTTTTTATGTAATCCTCTTTAAACCTTTTTTTGGTCAGCTTCAAGCTTATCTACCCCCTCTTTAAATTACTATATCTCTTAGATACATAGTAGAATCTCTATAAGATTGTAACGCAATTTAAAAAACTGACTAATGATGCTCTGAATAGATATTATTAAAAAATATTACATAATCTCTTATATAAATCCACATATATCTCTGCAGATTTTTTCCAGCTATAATCTCCACTCATGGCATTTGATACTATTCTTCTCCACTGGTCTTTATCATAATAAAATCTAAGTGCCCTTTTTATTGTGTATAACATATCATGAGCATTGTAATTGGTAAAACTGAATCCGTTCCCCTCTCCTATATACTCGTTAAATGGTTTTACTGTATCCTTTAATCCCCCTGTTTCCCTTACAATTGGAAGTGTTCCATATCTTAGTGCAATCAACTGTCCAAGCCCGCATGGTTCAAATCTAGAGGGCATTAGAAATAAGTCTGAGGCCCCATAAATCTTGTGGGCAAGGGATTCATCAAACATGATACTTGCTGACATTTTATTTGGATGTCCTGCACTATAATCCCTAAGTTTGGATTCAAAATAATAATCTCCAGTCCCTAGAATAACAATTTGAATATCTTCATTCAGCAGTTGATCTAATACTTCTAATACCAAGTCAAAGCCCTTATTCTGAACCAGCCTCGATATCATTCCTATCATAGGAACTTCTCTCCTTTGAGGCAGATTTAATTCCTGCTGAAGGCGTATTTTATTTTCTTTCTTATTATCAAGTGAGTTTATATTATACTCAGTAAATATATGTCTATCATTTTCTGGGTTATATAAGTCATAGTCAATTCCATTTACAATCCCATATAAGCTATGATTTTTATTTTTTATCACCCCTTCTAATTTCTCTCCAAAATAAGGGGTCTGTATTTCCTCAGCATAACTTCTACTTACTGTAGTCACCATATCTGAATAATTAATTCCACCCTTCATGAAGCTTATTCCTCCATAAAACTCAAGGGCATCTACATGATAATAATCATCACTGATACTAAGTAAATCACCCAATATTTCCTTTGGAAAAACACCTTGATACTTCATGTTATGTATTGAAAATACTCTTTTTATGAGGGAATATTTAGGATTATTTCTATAATGGGCATCCCATAGTGGACTTATCATGCCAGTATGCCAATCATTACAGTGGATAATGTCTGGACTAAAGTCCATATTTCCTATCATCTCTAAAACTGCCCTGCAAAAGAAAGAGAATCTTTCTCCGTCATCATAGAACCCATATATTCCATCTCTTTTAAAATAATATTCATTATCTATAAAATAGAAAGGTATCCCATCTATTTCTAAATACTCTACTCCACAGTATTTATTTCTCCATCCTACCTGGACATTGAAGGTTTTAAGTAATATCATATCATTTTTAAATCCCTCTGATATCTGTGAATATTTAGGAAGTATTACCCTGACGTCTATCCCCAGTTTTCTTAATTCTTTAGGTAAAGAAAATGAAACATCTGCAAGACCACCAGTTTTTATAAATGGAACTGCTTCGGAAGCAGCATATAGTATCTTAAGCATTTTATCCCTCCCCTAGTTCTTATAGTTTAAGTGATACATACAGTAATAATACCCTAAAGATTAATAAATTTCACTGAAACAATGTAAAGGTATCTATTGCTTCAGGGAAATTTATTTTATGTCTTAATATAGTTTTACTATGCTTATACATAGTTCTTGTTTACAGAACTATGCTCTTTTTAGCAACAAATGGATTCTTCTTATCTCCAAATAAAGTCTTATCCTTTGTTATGCGAACATATTTATCAAGTATGACATTGGTCAGCTGTACATTTTCTTCCACGATACCTTTTCGCATTATTATGCTGTCCTTAACTACTGAACCCTTCTTAATTTTTACACCTCTTCCAATGATACTATTTTTGACAGTACCCTCAATAATACTACCATTAGCTATGAGGGAGTTCACTACATTAGAGCTGTCAGTATACTTTGCTGGAGGCTCGTTGTTAATCTTCGTATATATTAATCCATTTTTCTGAAAAAGCTCCCTAGAAATCTCCACATTCAACAGTTCCATATTTGCCTTATAATAGTTCTGTATGGAGTTAACACATGATACATATCCTGTAAATGGATATGAATTTACTTTTAAATTTTTCATGTTTAAAAATACCGCCTGCTTTAAGTACTCGCTATCACCTGCTGAAATGCTGTTTTGAATTATTTCAAGGAGCAATTCCTTTTTCATAATATACATTTCCATTGACATATTATAGGTTTTATTTATTCCCGTATTTCTGCCTATGCTTAGAACCTTGCCTTCTTCATCTATATTTAAGGTATCACAATTTAAGAACTTCTGATGACTATTTTCCATTTGCTTATAAATAATGGTAATATCAGCTTTACTATCTTTATGGTGCTTAAATGCCTTGGCATAATCGACATTACATATCATATAGCTTCTAGATAAAAGAACATACTCCTGTTTGCTGTGTTTAATATAGTCCACATGACTATTGAAGTTTTCAATATCTCCTTTATTAAAGATTATATCATCATAGTTTATAACTGGGTTTAATACAAATAGTCCATCCCTTTTCCTATCTAAATCCCAATCCTTTCCAGTTCCTAAATGATCCATCAAGGATCTGCTTTTTCCCCTAGTAAATATGGCTACATTGCGTATCCCTGCATTAACCATATTTGAAAGTGTAAAGTCAATAATCCTATATCTACCAGCAATAGGTATCGTAGCTATTGGTCTATTATAGGTAATCTCCTTTATTGCTTCTTCGCTTTCACTAAGGTTAATTATTCCCATTAAGTCCTTCATTTTTCATCCCCCTTGTAGTTTTAGCTTTATTCATTTATGACTATAATCTCATCGGATTTTTCACTTTTTATTTTTTCTCCCTGTTTTATTGTCACTCCGCTCATGACAATTGCCCTATTAATTTCCGCTTCTTCCTCAATTATGCTGTTAGGTAAAACCACTGAATCAATTATCCTTGAATTTTTTCCAACATAAACTCCAGGAGAGATTATTGAATTTTTTACTTCACCATGAACAACACAGCCTTCGTTTAAAAGAGAAGACTTCACCACTCCTGTTTCACTAATGAAATGAGGAGGGCTTGATGGATTTTGAGAGTACACCTTCCATTTTCGATCATATAGGTTTAACTCACAATCCTCCTTAAGCAAATCCATATTGGCTTCCCAAAGACTTTCTACTGTTCCTACATCTTTCCAATAGCCATCAAATACATAGCCATATAATTTTAGCTGTTCATCCAGCATTTTGGGTATAATATTTTTACCGAAATCATTATTTGAATTTATATCATTCTCATCTTCAATTAAATACTTCTTAAGTGTTTTCCAGTTAAATATATAGACTCCCATTGAGGCTAAGTTTCCTTTAGGATTATCAGGCTTTTCTTGGAATTCATATATTCGACCTTCATCATCTATATTCATTATTCCAAACCTACTAGTCTCCTCTATGGGAACTTCTATAACAGCGATTGTTACTTCAGCGTTATTTTCTTTATGACTCTCCAAAAGCAAGGAATAATCCATCTTATATATATGATCCCCCGATAAAATCAATACGTACTCTGGCTCATATTTATCAATAAAATCTATATTTTCATAGATTGCATTGGCTGTGCCTTTATACCATCTACCTCCTTCTGGTCCCACAAAGGGCGGCAATATCGTAACGCCGCCATCTTTTCTATCTAAATCCCAAGGGATTCCAATCCCTATATGGGAATTTAGCTCTTGAGGCTGGTATTGGGTTAGAACTCCAACCGTGTCAATGTCTGAATTTGAACAATTACTTAGGGTAAAATCTATTATCCTATATTTTCCTCCAAAGGGCACAGCAGGCTTTGCCAGCCTTTTGGTTAATTTCTTTAGCCTTGATCCTTGACCACCTGCTAATAGCATAGCTACCATTTCTTTTTTATGACTTTTCATAGGTTTATCCTCCTTAGATGTTTTAATATAAAGTTATCTCAAAACTTTTCCGGTCGTCGTTTTTTGTTATGACGAAACATTTTTATGATTATTATTCTCTGTTATGCTTGACTCTAGTAGACTTGCATACTGTATGTCCTCTATTATTTCATCTTCCTTTTCAGTTTTTAACTTCAAGAACAATGCTCCAAGTGGTGGAATTTCAATTTCAATGGAATATGGCTGGTTATGCCAGCTCTGAGCTTGAGAGGTAATTATTGCTTTATTTTCAACTCCTGATCCACCAAATTCTTCTAAGTCGCTATTAAATACTTCTTCATACTTTCCTTGGCGTGGTACTCCTATCCTGTAATTTTTACGGACTACAGGTGTAAAATTGCATACAATTATTGTGAAACCCTCCTCATCATCCTCCTTTCTCATAAATATAATTACACTTTCCTCATAATTTTGATGATCTATCCATGAAAAGCCTCTATGGTCTGAATCTAATTGATATAATGATTTTTCATTCTTATAGAAGCTATTTAGTTTTTTTACGAAACAATTGAATTTTTCATGTGTATCAAGCTCTAACAACATCCAGTCAAGGCTCTTATAATAATCCCATTCATTAATTTGAGCAAATTCTCCACCCATAAACAAAAGCTTTCTCCCGGGATGGGCAATCAAATAGGAAAATAAGACCCGTAAATTTGCAAACTTTTGCCAGCAATCTCCTGGCATTTTACTTAGTAATGATTTTTTTCCATGAACAACTTCGTCATGGGAAAAGGGTAGTATGTAATTTTCTGAAAAAGCATATATAAAGGAGAATGTTATAAGGTCATGATGCCATTTTCTATAAATTGGATCCATTTCCATATACCTCAGCATGTCGTTCATCCAACCCATATTCCACTTAAAGTTAAAACCAAGGCCACCTAAGTGAATCGGCGAAGTTACATGGGGCCATGCAGTAGATTCCTCAGCTATCATCAAGGCATTAGGAAATTTACTAAATACAGCTTTATTGAGATTTTTTACGAATTCTATTGCTTCTAGATTTTCCTTTCCACCATTTACATTTCTTAACCAATTATCGTCTTTTTTTCCGTGGTCTAAATAAATCATGTAGGATACTGCATCTACTCTTAGACCATCTATATGATATATGTCAAACCAGAACATGGCATTCGATATTAAAAAATTAACTACTTCATTTTTAGAATAATCAAATACTGCTGTTCCCCATTCGATATTTTCTCCCATCACTTTATTAGCATATTCATAGAGCTCAGTTCCATCAAATCTATAGAGCCCGTGGCTGTCCTTACAAAAATGTGCGGGAACCCAGTCTAGGATAACGCCTATATCATTTTGGTGACACTTGTCTACAAAGTACATAAAATCTTCTGGAGCTCCATATCTACTGGTTATACAGTAGTATCCTGTTATTTGATATCCCCAGGAGCCATCAAAGGGATGCTCTGAAAGGGGCATCAGTTCTATATGGGTATATTCTAATTCTTTTATATATTCAATAATCTCATCTGCAATCTCTCTATAATTGTAAAGGCTTCCATCCTCTTTTCTTTTCCATGACCCTAAATGAAGCTCATAGATGTTCATTGGCTCTTTATAGAGATTTTTTTCTTTTTTCCTTGCTATCCATTTATCATCATTCCATTTATGCTTATTTAGCCTGATAGTCATGGAGGCTGTATTGGGTCTGAGCTCTGCATAATAAGCATACGGGTCGGATTTTAAGATTATTTCTCCATCTTTCGTATGTATTTCGTATTTGTATATCTCTTTCTCCCCTAAGTCCGGAATAAAAATGTTCCAGATTCCTGATTCTCTAATTCGCTTCATAGGGTAATCAATGCCTATCCAATTATTGAAATCTCCAACTATATTTACACGGCTTGCATTAGGTGCCCATAATGTAAAATTCACCCCTTTTAATCCGTTATTGGTTATACAATGTGCACCTAAAAAATTGTAGACTCCACAGTGGATGCCTTTATGAAAGAACTGTAAATCTGAGGAACTCACTGTTAAATAGTCAATCTTTCTTTTACTCATAGCTCCTGCTCCCCTTTATCTTTAATTTTTCTTTAGAGATGGTAGTGAATAAAAATTTTCCACTTTTCTATATATATGCATATAAATAAAAATATTACTATTTTTTATTTACTTTTTATAAAAAAACACATAAAAAAACCTGAAGTAATTACTTCAGGCTCAGACCTACAAGATAACAGGCTTAAACTCTATTTTTGTTTTTTTACTCTCTTTTTAAATTCATACATTCTGCCATCTGCTATTCTGACTAATTCATTGTAATTATTGCTATCTTCAGGAAATCTTGCTATTCCATAACTAAATTCACAGCTAATTTTGTTTCCTTTAAATATGAGGGGGTTATCTTTAAAATACTTCATAATCTGATGAATGCTTGTATTTAACCAATCTAAATCTAAATCGGAAAAAATAGCTATAAATTCGTCTCCGCCAAATCTGGCAAAGATGTCTTTAGACCCAGTAAAATCATTCATTTTACTAGAAAATGTCTGTATCAATTTATCTCCTGCCAAATGTCCATAGGTATCATTTACAAATTTCAAGCCATCTAAATCATACAATACTAAATAGAAATCTCTACTATTAATTACTACTTCTTCCATGTATTTTTCACACAGCTCTTCAAAATAACTTCTGTTATATACCTTTGTGAGACTATCAAACCTTGATAGATATATAATTTCTTCATACAGCTTATGTTTACTAATTACAATAGCTATTTGATTTCTAAGGTACTCCATCATTTCTAAATCTAAATCATCATATGCATAATTTAGACTACTATCTATATTTACTAAACCGTATAATTTACCATCAACTATAATTGGCGAGCTGATTGAAGATTGTACCTTAATCATTTCGTCACTGTCTAAAATACTTGGAAAATCACGATTTAACAAAGCTTGAATATCGTTTATTATAATGGCCTGCCTAACGTCTCCCTTTGTCTGATTCCAATAAAAGCTATCCTTTAAATTTAAACTATATTCCTTAGCCTTCTCTTTGTCATAGCCCTTGCATGCCATTACCTTTAAGGTTTCATCATCATCTAAAAGTAAAACGCTGCCAAGCTCTGAATTTTCGATTACCTGTGATATTTTTTCTAATATAAGATTAAAAAGCTCACTGATGTTATTTATACCTATTATCGCCTGATTAATTTCTAGTGAAACTTCCTTGAGCTTTAAAAGCCTTTGAATCCGTTTATCCGAGGCCTTTCTTTCTGTAATATCTAGTATTACACCTACTAAGCCTGTGACTTTATCATTCTCATCTATAATAACAGATTTCTTAAAAACTACATCCCTCAAAGACCCGTCTTTATATGTAAATTTTGATTCATAGATTTGTTTGCCTCTATTTTTAAGAAGCTCATTGTCTGCTCTGTAATAAATATCTGCAAGTTCCCTTGGATATATATCATAGACCCCTTTGCCAAAAACATCCTCATATTCTAAGCCTACATATTCTAAGAAGGCTGTATTACAGTGTTTGTATATTCCATTAGAGTCTTTATAAAATATTGGGTTTAATACAGAATCCATTATTTTTCTAATTAGACCCAGATTATCCTTAGGCCTTCCCTCTATTTTTTTACACTTTGTTATATCTTGGAAGGTTCCAATGACTTTAATTACATTGCCATTATCGCCGGAAACTATTTTACCATTTGTCCTAATCCATCTTTTCTCTTTATTTGGTCTTAGGATTCTATATTCGATAATCTCCATTTTGCCAGTATCTATTATACTTTCTATAGACTTTTTTACTAGGCTTTTATCATCATCATAAATAAAACTATCCAAAAATGTTTGCAGACTTATATGATAGATTTCTTTTTCTATACCTAGTATATTATATGCCTCCTTGGTAAAGTGGAATTTATCCAATCTATAATCCCACTCCCAAATACCTATATTAGCAAGCTCAGAAATTAGATTCAACTCTATTTTAT
>JANQEZ010000412.1 GCA_028278115.1 Clostridia bacterium | reverse complement strand
ATTGGAAAAGGAAGAAAATAAAGCCTTTATTTCACTTTTAGATGATATATACATGGATAAAATCCTTGAAAAAGTATTATATCCAATTCCTGAAAAAGTGCATCTAAAGGCAGATGATGAAAATGCTGTATACCTTTTGAGTAAAAAAGAAATCAAGCATCTATTTTCCACTATCAATATTTCATCCATTGAAAAGCAAGAAGAATATATAGGCACACCCAGCCTATATCCAAACTACAATATATCCTTTAAAAGAGACTTGGAATATATATTCTATATAAAGAATGATGAGCTGATGATTATTGATACCCCCATAATATATCTATATTGTAAATATGATAAAGCCTTATGGGACTTTATTGTGGACAAGCTTCCTAAAGAAAATAAAGCCTTAGAAAATGATTTTAGGTTTCTATTGAAGGCTGAAAGAGTCATATTTAAGGACTTAGATGGTATGCATGATTTCCAAAACGATTCATACTATAATATTGAACTGCCAAGGCAAATACTTAAATCAGAGCCAAAGAAGATGGGGAAAGTAAGTGATATAGAATTAGATGACGAGCTAAGATTTGTTTTAAAGTTTATAGTAGAATCACAGTCAAAGGAAGTACTGATATATAACAACTATATAGTTTATGCTGACGATTTATACTATTCAAAAAATATATACGAACATATCAGTAGTACCTTAATGATTCCATAGATATATTTAAATATAAAAGGGAGATATAATATGAAGTATTATCTATCTATACTCAATAAATTAATTGCTGATGAAAAAAGATATGAGAATCTAACTATGATGGCTTTAGCGGTTTTGATTGGCATGATTACAGGTACATCTGCAATAGCCTTTAATAAATTAGTTGATTTTTTTCGATATATATTCTTTGATGGACTATTTATATCCTCTGGTATTTCAATTAGATTTAGATTGTTTTTCATACCTATTTTTGGAGGAGCCATAATAGGCATAATAAACAGATTATTTTTACATAAAGAGGATGAAGGCTTTGGAGTAGCTAGAGTTCTTGATGAATTAAGGCATATAAATAAGTTTTTGATGAAACCCAAGCTCACAGCTATAAAAATACTACAAACAACTATTACTCTAGGGTCTGGATTGTCGGCAGGGCGGCAAGGACCAATAGTACATCTAGGAGGAGCCATAGGATCAACTATTGGGTATAAATTTAATTTTAGCAAAAGAAAGCTTAGGATATTAATAGGATGCGGTGTAGCGGGAGCTATTGCAGGAGTTTTTAACACACCCATTGCTCCATCAATATTTGTACTTGAAATATTAATGAATAAGGATCACTTAGAATTCTTTGCCCCAATCGTAGTATCTTCAATCATATCTGTCATAATTACTAGATCCTTAATAGGTAATAAAGCATTTTTTGTAATACAAGGTGAATTTGGATTAATTGGCTATAAAGAGCTATTCTTCTATGTGCTTTTAGGTATTTTAGTAGGTATTATTGCAGTTTTCTATATGAAGTCAATTTACTATATAAAAAAAAATATAACGAAAATAAAGATAAATACTTTGTTTTACCCTGTTATAGGAGCTATAGGTGTGTCCCTTATTGGATATTTCCTGCCAGATATTTTTGATATCAAATATGAAACAATAAGAAAAATTGTTGAAGGTAATTTTGAATTAAAGCTCTTAGTACTTTTACTTTTAGGAAAAATGCTGGCTACAGCATTTACCATAGGCTCTGGGGGCGTTGGAGGGGTATTTGTACCGGGAATATACATAGGAGCTGCATCGGGAGGGATACTTGGAAATATTTTGAATGATATTGCACCGATGTCAATATTCAATATAAACACCTATTCCTTAGTGGGAATGGGTGCTATGATTGCAGCCTTTGCCAATGCACCCTTAACAGGGACTATCATACTCCTAGAGCTAACCGATAACTACACCTTAATTCTTCCCATACTACTTTCATGTGCAGTCAGCAGTGTTACCACCCAATTGATATTTCAAAAGACAATTTATAATATGGCATTTGAAGAAAAGTAAAGGTCAAAGTAGCTTACGCGACTTTGAAGCTCTTTGCTCTTAGGATGCTTACTTGGGTCATGTCTCTTAAGTATAAATAATTTAAAAAAAGATTAAACCTTAATGGATTTAATCTTTTTTATGTTTCAATTTTTTAATCCTAAAAGATATGACCTAAACCCTAAGAGCAAAGAGCTGAGAGCTAAGAGCTAATATCTAGGAGCTTTCTACTTCTCTACCAGCATATTTCCCACTTCATAAATATCCCCTGCTCCCATTGTCAATACTATATCCATTGGTGATGCATGGTTTTTCAAATGTTTTACTATGCCTTCAAAGGAAGGAATATAAATGGCATTATGGCCTTCCTTGTTAATTTGCTTAACTAAATCCTTTGAGTGAATCTCTCCAGTATCCTTTTCCCTAGCAGCATATATATCAGTAATGATAATATTATCTGCACCATGGAATGATTTTCCAAAATCTAATAGCAGAGTCTTTGTTCTTGTATAGGTATGGGGCTGAAAAACGCACCAAACCCTATTATTAGGGATTTTTTGGACAGCATCTAAGGTTGCCTTTATCTCAGTTGGATGATGAGCATAATCATCAATAACCTTGATATCCTGCCACTGACCTAAAATGTCAAAGCGTCTGTGGGTACCCTTAAATTGGCTTAGCTTCTCTTTAATCTTCTCTACAGGAACCTTTAAAGTATAAGTAGTAGCTATAGAAGCAAGAGCGTTGTAGATATTATGTTGACCGGGTATATCTAGAGTAAAGCGCTCCAAAACTTCTTCCTTAAATATAACGTCAAAGGAAGGGTATCCTGACTCGTTAAAGGTTATATTTTTAGCCTGAAAGTCACTTTCTAAATTTATACCATAGGTAATAATATTGCAATTAGCATGGGATATTAGTTTTCGGACATCATAATCATCATTATTTAATATTAGGTAGCCCTTTTTAGGTATAATCTTTGCGAATTTTGAAAAGGTGGAGAATATATGCTCAAAGTCTTTGAAATAGTCTAGATGATCTTCATCTATATTCAAAATTACCGCAACATTTGGGTGAAACTTTAAAAAGTTTTCCTTATATTCACAGGCTTCAGTAATCATAAGCTCATTGCCGCCAACCTTTACATTACCACCTATTTCGTTAAGCTCACCACCTACTAATATAGTAGGATTAAACTCTGCATGTTCAAATATCAATGAAATCATGGAGGTAGCTGTAGTTTTACCGTGGGCACCGGATATTGCAACACTTGTTTTATATGCCAGCATGAGCTCTCCAGTCATTTCGGCCCTGTCCAAAGTTGGTATGCCTAATTTATTTGCCTCTACCAGCTCTGGATTATCAGAGCTGGCAGCTGAAGTATAAACTATGATATCGGCATCAGCAATATTATCTTGATGATGACCTATATAGATTTTTGCACCGTAGTTTGAAAGCCTCGTAGTTATATGGGAAGCTCTGATATCAGAACCAGAAACAGAGTATCCTTTATCTAAAAGTATTTCAGCTAGAGCACTCATAGCTATTCCGCCAATGCCAACTAAATGAACCTTATTAACCTTTTTCTTGTTTAAGAAATCTAACATTATACACTCCCCTTGATATAATGTAATAATGAATAAATAAAGATATCTATTACTATTATATGTATTATAGCCATGAATTTATTTTACTATAATTTATTATTTCACCGAAAACTACAAAAAACTATAGACTATCATTCAATTTCTATTAGAAAAATAAATATTTCTGCACAATTGAAATTATACCATACTTTTAGCAACAGAGGAAATCTTATAAGTAATGGTCAGACATATGTAAAATAACTCGCTATGCTAGTAAAGCATTAATTTTAGTTTATCAATACTTAAGGGGGTTTTGATATTTCATTTGAGAGATTTTTATGAATCTGTTTTAACCTACAAAATATAAG
>JANQEZ010000376.1 GCA_028278115.1 Clostridia bacterium | reverse complement strand
TTGAGAAGGAAATCATTGATGATAAGGAATATTTTAAAGTTCTTGGAAGAATATCAAAAACCAATATAACAAAGCTGTTGATAGAGATTGCTAATGCTTAGATGAGGGTATATAGCTTTATAATAAATTATTAAAGGGGAGGATACCAAATATGGACGAAAAGCTTTACATATTTATACTATCAGATTCAATTGGAGAAACCGGTGAACAGGTGGCAAAGGCAGCAGCGGCACAGTTTAAAGACACAGAATATGTTCTTAAGAGATTTCCGTATATTTCTGATAAGGAGCAAGTAGAAACAATTATAGAAAGTGCAGCAGTGCTGAAATCCATCGTGGTTTTTACAACTGTTGTTGATGATTTAAAGGAACAAATAATCATAGAATGTGAAAAAAATAATGTTCAGTATGCAGATATAATGTCTCCACTGCTTAATAAATTTCATACCGTTATAGGAAACGAACCAGTTCATGTTCCAGGAACCATGAGACGCCTTGATGCAAGATATTTTAGAAGAGTAGCTGCAATAGAATTTGCTGTAAAATATGATGATGGAAAAGACTCTAGAGGCATAAAGAAGGCTGATATAGTACTCATAGGTGTTTCTAGAACTTCAAAAACCCCTCTCAGTATGTATTTAGCCCATAAAAATATAAAGGTGGCCAATGTTCCTCTAGTTCCTGAAGCACCGCTTCCTGAAGAATTATTTGAGATATCACCAAAAAAAATTATGGGACTTACCGCAAACCCAATAAAGCTAAATGAAATAAGACAAGAAAGGTTAAAGGCATTAGGACTTAGCAATAATGCGTCTTATGCAAATCTTGATAGAATCCTTGAGGAGCTTGATTATGCTGAGGAGATAATGAAAAAGCTCACTTGTCCAGTTATAGATGTTTCCAGTAAGGCTGTTGAAGAAAGTGCAAGCATTATAATGGAAATAATGAGAGAAAATGGATTGATTTAATTATGTTCTAAATTATTTTTGCTCTATAAAAAAGGGGGAGAAAACGATGAAGAAATACGTATACTTTTTTGATGAGGGAAACAAAGAAATGAAGAGCATTCTTGGAGGTAAAGGAGCTAATCTTGCGGAAATGAGTAGAATTGGTCTGCCTGTTCCTCCCGGTTTTACAATAACAGCCGAAGCATGTAATAAATATTATGAAGATGGAAAGCAAATAGAAGAAGCAGTTAAAGAAATGATTTTTAAAAACCTTGAAAGGCTTGAGAAGGAATCTGATAAAAGATTAGGGGACCTAAAAAACCCTCTACTGGTTTCAGTAAGATCTGGTGCAGTTGTATCTATGCCGGGAATGATGGATACTGTTCTTAATCTTGGTTTGAATGATGAATCTACAAAGGGTATGGCTGAATTAACGGATAACCCAAGGTTTGCTTATGATAGCTATCGCAGATTTATACAAATGTTTAGTGATGTAGTTTTAGGTGTTAACAAGTATAAATTTGATAGAATAATGGAAAAAGTAAAGGAAGAAAATGGACTTAAGGATGATACTGAGCTTTCAGTTGATAACCTAAAGGAAATTGTAAATAAGTATAAAGAAATAGTAAAGAAAGAGACGAGAAAAGAATTTCCTCAGGAGCCAAGGAAACAATTGATGATGGCGGTTACAGCAGTTTTTGAATCATGGAACAATGCCAGGGCAATAGTATATAGAAATATTAACGAAATACCACACCATTTAGGCACAGCGGTTAATATTCAATCAATGGTATTTGGAAACATGGGGAAAACATCAGGTACAGGGGTGGCATTTACAAGAAATCCTTCCACGGGAGAAAATAAATTATTCGGAGAATTTTTAATTAATGCCCAGGGCGAGGATGTAGTAGCAGGGATTAGAACACCTAAGGCTATTTCGGAGCTAAGGGGTATTATGCCTAATATATACGAGCAATTTGTTGATATAACAAATACTCTGGAAAACCATTATAAGGATATGCAGGATATAGAATTTACAGTGGAAAATGGGACGCTATACTTATTACAGACAAGAACAGGTAAAAGAACTGCTAAGGCAGCGATAAATATTGCTGTTGACATGGTTAAGGAAGGATTTATTGATAGAGAAGAGGCTCTTATGAGAATAGACCCCCAGCAAATTGACCAATTACTTCATCCAACCTTTAAGCTTAGCGAGCTAGAAGAAGGAAAAAAGCTAACTAAAGGCTTGCCTGCTTCTCCGGGAGCGGCAACTGGAAAGGTATATTTTACTTCTGAGGATGTAGTAGAGGCGTTGAAAAGAGGGGAAAATGCCATATTGGTAAGGATAGAGACTTCGCCAGAAGATATAGAAGGAATGGCTAAGGCCCAGGGAATCCTAACATCTAGAGGCGGAATGACTTCCCATGCAGCAGTAGTAGCCAGAGGAATGGGTAAATGCTGTGTGTCTGGATGGGGGGAAATAAAGGTTGAAGAACATAATAAATTGTTTAAAATTGATGATATAGTTATCAATGAAGGTGACTATATTTCCTTAGATGGTAATACAGGCACAGTTTATGAAGGTATTATTGAAACACAAAATGCTGAACTGATTGGAAGCTTTGGGGAAATAATGGAGTGGTCAGATAGTATAAAAAAATTGGGAGTAAGGAGCAATGCAGATACTCCAAGGGACTCTCAAGTAGCTGTAGATTTTGGCTCTGAGGGAATAGGCCTTTGCAGAACAGAGCATATGTTCTTTAAAGAAAATAGAATATTAGCTGTGAGGGAAATGATAATTGCAAAGACAAAGGAAGGGAGAAAGAAGGCCCTCGATAAGCTGCTGCCCTTCCAAAAAGAAGATTTCATAGGAATTTTTGAAGTTATGGGATCAAGACCAGTAACAATTAGACTTCTAGACCCTCCACTTCACGAATTTTTACCCCATAAGGATGGAGATATAAAAGCATTAGCTGATGAGTTAAATGTGGATTTTAATGTGCTAAAGGAAAATATTGAAGACTTAAAGGAATTTAATCCTATGTTAGGGCATAGAGGGTGTAGACTGGCAATAACATATCCTGAAATATACGAAATGCAGGTTGAGGCAATTGTTTCAGCAGCCATTTTTGTTCTAAAGGAAAAAGGGATTGATGTAAAGCCAGAGATAATGATTCCCTTAATAAGCCATGAAAAAGAATTGGAGATTATTAAGAAACTGGTTAATGAAACTGCTGAAAATGTAATGAAAGAGCTGGGGGCTAATCTGGAATATAAAGTGGGAACCATGATTGAGATACCTAGAGCAGCTTTAACAGCCGACGCTATTGCTAATCATGCCCAGTTCTTTTCCTTTGGAACAAATGATCTGACTCAAATGACCTTTGGATTCTCTAGAGATGATTCGGGGAAATTTATAAATGAATATAGAGAAAAAGAAGTCTTTGATAAGGACCCATTTGCTAGATTAGACCAAAGTGGTGTAGGTAAGCTAGTTGAAATGGCAATTAAGCTTGGCAGAGAAACCAGAAAAGACATAAAGCTTGGAATATGTGGAGAACACGGGGGAGATCCCCAGTCCATTGATTTTTGCCACAGAGTAGGGCTTGACTATGTTTCTTGTTCACCATTTAGAGTCCCAATAGCTAGGCTGGCTGCTGCCCAAGCTGCCATAAGAAATAAGTAAGATCGTAGCTATAGCTCCATATTTGTTTGAAGCCACTGAACTCAATCAGTGGCTTATTTTATGATACACTTTACTATATTGAAAATTTCTAACCGGTAGAACAATGTAGAGTTCTTCTGGCAGGTT
>JANQEZ010000371.1 GCA_028278115.1 Clostridia bacterium | reverse complement strand
GATGGGGATATAAAACTTTAGTTACTTCAGACTTTAAAAATATTATTGGTGAGTATTCAGCCTTTGCTCCCCATCTGGTCTTGTTAGATATAAATCTTCCATATTACGATGGTTTCTATTGGTGCTTTAAGATAAGACAAATATCCAATGTTCCGATTATTTTTATATCATCAAGGGATACCGAGGGGGATAAGATAAGGGCAATAACCCAAGGTGGAGATGACTATATAGAAAAGCCCTTTTCATTAGACCTTCTAATAATAAAGGTTAGGGCAATGCTGCGTAGGGCATACTCATATAGTGACCAAGCATTAAACGTGATGCAGTACAAAGATGTCATATTAAACATAGAGGACAGTCGAGCTTTTTATAGAGATTCCGAGGTAAGGTTAACCCACAATGAATGTAAGATATTTTCATTACTTATTAGAAATCCCAATAAAATAATTACTCGTACACGTATTATAAAGGCATTATGGGATGATGAAAGCTTTGTGGATGACAATACCTTAACCGTGAATGTAAATCGTTTGCGCAGAAAGCTAAAGGAATTGGGATGTAGTGACTATATAGAGACTATAAAGGGAGAAGGGTATAAACTGGTATGAGTTTTATAAATTACCTAAAGGAAAGATGGCTTACATACATTTTTATTGTAATAAGTGCTTTGTTTTCTGCTGCAGTCTATAAACTGGATAGAAAATTTACTATATCTAATTCAAATGCAGCCTACATAGGCCTGGGATTAATATTGCTATTTCTTATATTTATTTTAGTAGACTATAGTATTTATAATTCTAGAGTCAAAGGGTTTAAAAACTATTGTCTTAATAATCCTCACTCAGATGAGGATTTAGATTTATTTTTTTATCCACTGGATAGAGAATACGCTAATATTATTCATAAGATAGCGGTGGAATATGAAAAATTTAAAGGGGATATACGTACTAAATCCTGCGAGGAGCTTGAATTTATCACGAGATGGATACATGATGTAAAAGTTCCTATCTCAGCAATAAGACTAATTTTAGAAAGTAGTGATGGTAAGGGAAGTCAAGATTTCTATCGTAAAATGGATACAGAGATAACCTCTATTGAGGAATTTACCCAAAGAATCTTTTACCATATCAAATCAAGCAGCTTCCATAATGATTATAGGATTGCAAAGGTGGATACAAGGAAATTAGTTAGGGATGCCCTAAAGGGTTATTCCAATCTTTTTAGTTATAAAAAGATAAGCATATCTATCACAGGGGAGAATCACAAAGTATTAACCGATGAAAAATGGAGTGTTTACATTGTCTCCCAAGTAATTTCAAATGCCATAAAGTATACGAATATTAATGGAAATATTACCATAAATACAATTAGACAAGATAATGAAACCACCATACAAATACATAATAGTGGTAAGGGAATTTTATCAAAGGATATTGCACAGGTTTTTAACAAAGGCTACACATCGTGCAAGGAAAGAAGTGGAATGAAATCAACGGGCTATGGAATGTATCTTTCAAAGAAACTCAGTAATATGATGGGACATAAATTAACTGTGGAATCTAAATATGGCGAGTTTGCACAGTTTAACTTAACATTCATAGAAAACGACACGATTTACAAGGTGACAAAAATGTAAGATGAAATGCCCAAAATGTAAGGTGAATCGCTTTTGAATGATTTCCTTATATTATATGATTTATCTGTACCAAGGTTTAAATCATATGGAGGTGAAATATAATGCAAATATTAAAAGCTGAGAATATCAGCAGAGTATATGGTAGGAGGAAAAACTCAAAGCAATATATGGCACTAAGAAGCATAAGCTTTGAGGTGTGTGAAGGGGAGTTTATAGGTGTGATGGGCCAATCTGGCTCTGGTAAAACTACACTACTTAACATATTAGGTAGTATTGATAAACCTACAGCCGGCAGATTTTTTATGGGAGATAAAGATATAACTGCCTTAAACAAGAAACAACTTGCAAAGCATAGAATGGAGAATATAGGTTTTATTTTTCAAGACTATAATCTTCTTGAAACCATGACACTTAAGGAAAATATAATTTTGCCTTTGGCATTGTCGGGACATAAACCAAAGGATATGGAAGAAAAGGTAAGAGAAATTGCTGAAAATATGGGTATTACAAAAGTAATGGAGAAGTATCCCTATGAAGTTTCAGGAGGAGAGCAGCAAAGAGCTGCCGCTTGCCGAGCCCTTATAACTAATCCTAGAATAATTTTAGCTGATGAGCCAACAGGCAACCTCGATTCAAAATCCGGTAAGGATTTGCTAGAGCTTTTATCCTACATAAACGAGGAATATAAAGCCACAATACTAATGGTAACCCACGATGTCTTTGCAGCCAGCTATTGTCAAAAGATAATGTTCATCCGGGATGGAGAAATCTACAATGAATTGTATTCAGGAGATAATAAGAAGGAATTTTTTGACTCCATCATCGACGTAATGAGCGTCCTTGGAGGTGAATAAAGTGAAGCTGACTACCTTGGCACTAGCCAATATAAAGAGAAACTTTAAGAAATATGCCATGTATTTCTTTTCTCTTAGCTTTAGCGTATTTACCACCTACACCTTCTTTGCACTTATGCAGAATAAATATGTATTGATGGCATTTACCTATGATGACAGATATAGATATCTGCTTCTAAGCTTCGGGATTATTATAATGGTTTTTGTGTTGTTTTTCCTGATAAGCTCTAACAATAGCTTTATTAAGGCAAGGAAGAAGGAGATTTCAACCTATTCGTTATTTGGAATGGCAAATAGCAGAGTTGGTAAACTACTATTTCTTGAAACCTGTATAGTTGGAACAACAGCTATCATTATTGGAATAGGAGTGGGAATATTTTTTTCTAAGCTTATAGCAATGATATTATTAAACATGACTTTAACCCACTTCATAGGAGATGTAAAGTTCACTATCGCTCCTAGAGCTGCCTATATTACAGCTACAGTGTTCATGTCGATATTTTGTATTATGGGGCTGTCTGGTCTAAGGGTTATCAATAAATTTGAACTAGTTGATCTCTTTAAGGCCCATAAAGTATCAGAGGGAAGGTCAAGAGGATCAGTAAAGGTTTTAATTCTATCCCTTATGCTGATAGGCAGTGGATATTTTTTAGCATCAAGTACTAAGTCTGCAACAGTTGTGCGGTCAGCTATTCCTATTCTTTTACTAGTGATAAGCGGAACATATTTGTTTTTCTGGAGTGGTCTTCCAAAGATACTAAACCTCATAAAGAATAGTAAGGTTAATTATTATAGAGGGGTGAACTTAATATCCGTCTCTGCCTTTTCACATAGGATCAAGTCTATAAGTTCGGTTATGGCAACTATAGCTATTTTATCTGCAGTTGCCACAACGGCAATAGCTACTGGATATACACTTTATTATAATATTGAAATTAATGTTTATGATAAAGTAGGGTATGACATGTACTTTTATGGTGGACAGGAAGAATTGATGGATGACATTGAAGCTGTTTTTTCAGCCCATGGTAATAAAATTATCCATCAGCTCACTGAGCAAAGGTATGTATGTACGCCAAGTCTAGAAGCTGTGGAGGTGATTAGTTCAGCCTTTAAAATAGATAATAGCGACTATTTTAGAGTTTACTCTGAGTCATCCTATAATAAGCTTATGTCTATAACTAGAGCTAACTTTAAGCCTAGAAAGGTTATATCAGGAGATGCATTATATCTTTATCCTTATATGACTGAGGATATTTCAGAAGCAATGAATGGGAAAAAGCTTAATTTTAAAGACAGAAGCTTAAGGGTTACTTCGACATTACGTTCAGACATCGTATCCTTTGGAGCAATTCATACAATTGTAGTAAGTGATGAGGAATTCAATGCTCTTTTAAGTAGTGGTGATATACGAGATAAGAATAGCAGTGGAACACCCTATGACAAGGTGACGGTATTTATATATAGGAATGCACTCAGATCTCCTGATTTAAACCGTGAATTAACACAAATATTAACGGGAAATACAAGTAAGTTCAGAACAGCATATACACTTTACGATCAGTCTTTACAAATTTTCGGATTAATATGTTTTATCGGTTTCTTCATGGGGGCAGTTTTTATACTTATGACTGCAAGCCTACTTTATTTTAAGCAGATAATGGCAGCAGAGGAAGAAAGGCATCAGTATAAGATACTGCGAAAAATCGGCATGGATGAAGTAACTGAAAGAGGAGTCATCAAAAAACGACTAATTCCAGTATTTCTAATCCCATTAACGGTTGGAATAGTCCATAGTATTTTTGCAATGAAGTCAGCAGACACTATAGTATTTTCCGGCATGATAGCAATTCCAAACTCCTATCTTAGAGTACTTATGTCTTCAGCAGTCATGTACGGCATATATGCCATAGTATATAGCATTTTTTATTTTGTTACTAAGAGTCAGTATTTAAGGATAGTAAAGTAATCCCTTGTGCTAGTTCATGTCGCCGGGGGTATTTGATATTTCCTTTCCGCTTATGCTATGAACCTGTTTTTCTTATATTTTGTAGGTTAAAACAGATTCATAAA